>NZ_FNNG01000002.1:300000-406213 GCF_900106765.1 Tepidimicrobium xylanilyticum | reverse complement strand
CTCCATAATGGAGGAGTTCCCGAGTTGGCCAAAGGGGACGGACTGTAAATCCGTTGGCTCAGCCTTCACTGGTTCGAATCCAGTCTCCTCCACCACAATTATCTGATGATAGCTTATGATTAGTAGCGAATTAGCTCTTGACATTATTGTTAAAACAGTTTATAATAAAGTACCGTAAACTATTTAGTCTAATTATCCATGCGGGTGTAGCTCAGTGGTAGAGCCCCAGCCTTCCAAGCTGGTTGCGAGGGTTCGATTCCCTTCACCCGCTCCAGTAAAAGCTATTTAAACTTAATGTAATAACATTCAGGTGCATGGATAGATTATTTAATTGGCACCTATAGCTCAGTTGGATAGAGCAACGGACTTCTAATCCGTGTGCCGGGGGTTCGAATCCTCCTAGGTGCACCAAATATTGGGGCGTAGCCAAGTCGGTAAGGCACTAGACTTTGACTCTAGCATTCACAGGTTCGAGTCCTGTCGCCCCAGCCAACATGACCCATTAGCTCAGGCGGTAGAGCACCTGACTTTTAATCAGGGTGTCCGGCGTTCGAGTCGCCGATGGGTCACCAATTTATTATAAGCAGTTCATGTGGTTCTGGAGAGGTACCGAAGAGGTCATAACGGGGCGGTCTTGAAAACCGTTAGGGTCTTGCGGCCCACGTGGGTTCGAATCCCACCCTCTCCGCCATCTGATTAATGGAGAAGTACTCAAGAGGCTGAAGAGGCTCCCCTGCTAAGGGAGTAGGTCCCTAATTGGGGCGCGAGGGTTCAAATCCCTCCTTCTCCGCCAAATAAAGTTTTGGGCCTTTAGCTCAGTCGGTTAGAGCGCCCGGCTCATAACCGGTAGGTCCGGGGTTCGAGTCCCTGAAGGCCCACCATGCCCAGATAGCTCAGTCGGTAGAGCAGAGGACTGAAAATCCTCGTGTCGGTGGTTCGATTCCGCCTCTGGGCACCAAGTAACCACCTAAAGGTGGTAAATTTTAAAATTGCAAGTAGGACAATGTTTAAAATATCTAACTAAAATAAATAGATTGTAATTGACGTTATATATTTTTATAAGAAGTCAAGGGGTGTAGTTCAGTTGGTAGAACGTCGGTCTCCAAAACCGAATGTCGTGGGTTCGAGTCCTGCCACCCCTGCCAGAAAGCAATGTATAATCGCCAAAGAACAATTAGAGCTCTTACTCTGAGTGAAAACGAAGAATGCTAGCCTAGCATATAGAGGATATGACCTGAATAATTGTCAATCGTAAGCTGTTAATTGAATTGGGGCTTGTAGCTCAGGCGGTTAGAGCGCACGCCTGATAAGCGTGAGGTCGGTGGTTCGAGTCCACCCAGGCCCACCAGCAAGACAATGAGGGCCTTTAGCTCAGTCGGTTAGAGCGCCCGGCTCATAACCGGTAGGTCCGGGGTTCGAGTCCCTGAAGGCCCACCAATAATATGAAAATTTTTAATTATAAAAACAACAGACTTTGAAGCTAAGGTCTGTTGTTTTTATATTACATAAAAAATCAATTCCTTTATTAAATTCTTTATGTTTTCTATGATGTATTTATTCCCTACCTTTATCAATATTATATTATTAGGAACCATATAATCTGATAAGTCTTTTAGTCCATTAATTTTTGAAGGGAAATTCTTCTTATCAATAAACAAAGCTTTTCTTGTGGGAGTTACTAATCCTTCTCTTGCTTCTAAATCAATGACGATGGAATCAGATTTCCAATCTAGATTAAATCCATTATCATAGTATATTATATTGACATTTTTATCTGCATTAGAAATATGACAAAATACCTTAATTATGTCACCATTTATTACTATATCTTTAATACAAACCTTCTTATCTTTACTATTAATTGAAATTGTAAAGCTTTTGATGTTATTTAAATGATCAAAAATTCTAATTATATCTCCTAAATAGTAGAGGTCATCGAAATTGTGTTTTAAGATTCTATCCTTTAGTATTTTATTTCCATTTTTTATATATTGGTAATAAAAACTAATACAATCTTTTCCTGAGTATTCATCTTTCCTATGAATTCCCAAGAATTGTTCAATACTTTTTAATTTATAATTATTTAAATTCAAAAAAGAGCTTTCTTCTTTAATCTTTTTATATAAGTCTAAACTTTCAAGTCTAGCAATATTGTTATTAATGTTATATTTTTTCATCCTATAATTGATGAAAGGAATATCAAAATTATCCCCGTTATAGGTGATTATTAAATTAAATTTTTTAATGAATAAATTAAACCCTTTTAATAATTCTTCTTCTTCTTTAATGTGGTTTGCAAAATATTGCCTAAGACACCAAGTTTTTTTATCTTCGTTAAAGTATAATAATCCTATCAAATATATGCTACTATACTGTCTATTTAATCCAGTTGTTTCTATATCCAAAAAGCAAATTTTTTTACTATTGAAAGCAGTAGGAATAATTTTTTTTGAGTCCAATAAATAGTCGTAAACATTCATAATGGAATCCCCTTTTCCTGTTATGTGGTATAATAAATCTATATTTTGATTTTATCATACTAAAAATAAATAATCTATGGAAGGGGTATTAAGATGGTTAAAATAAGTGAACCTAATGAAGAACTAGATGCATCAAAATTGTCAGATGAAGAACTAAAACTGAGAATATTGAAATTAAACAATGACCAATTAATAAACATAAAATATTTATCCTATTATTATCTTATAAGTAATACTTCAGAGCTCATTAAATTAGTAGAAAATGAGAATATTCTAAAAAAAATAGATCATCCATTAGAAAAAGATACTCTACAAAAAGCCTTTCAAATAATTGTAAATTCTTTTGAGAATATCAATAATAATATGATGGAAGGAGAGAGGGATGGAAAGTTAAACATATTATTTGATATTAGAGAAAGATTATATAGTTTGAAAGCAGCTTTGAATTTATATGAAATTGAAATTTCGTATATAAAAGAACTAGTCGATCATTATATGATGAAAAGTGTAGTTAAAACAGAGTATGGGAATATGGATTTAAATGGATTTGAAGTAGATCTGTTGATAAGTAAAATTAAGACAGCATTAGAAAATACAAGAGATTACAATGTCTTTGTTGCTATAGTTTCTAATCTAATTAGCATAATGCCATTTAGAATGAGTAAACAGAAATTTTTTGAGGTGGTTAAAAATACTTTGCTAAGGAATTTAAGCGGCCTTCCAAAACAAATAGTTGTGCCTCAAATAGAGGAGTACAAAACTCTATTTGATAGCCGATTAGGCGGAGATTATGGGATCCTATACGACAATTATTTTGTTTGTATTGAAAGGCTAAAAAACATTGAGTTAGAATCGAAATCTAAAGATGAATTGGAGATGATTTCTAAGGATGTAATTGAATTAATTGAAGATATCGATAGATGGAATGTATTTATTAATAATTTGGGAATAATATTGAACAGGCTATTTATCGTATATTTAGTTAAAGACGATGATGTGCAAAAAATTAACGTAAAAGAAATATTCCAAAAATGGATTGAATATCGTGACAAAGGCGATGAGAACTTATTAGACCATATTAAGGAAATATGTTTTAAAGAAATGGAAAGACTAGAAAAGGAAATGTTAGGAAGAGCTCAAGAATTAGAACTACTTAATAGAGAGTTAATAAAGAGAGGGAAATTATTAGAAGATCAAGATTTTAATAATAAAATGATCTTCACAACTAAGATACTAAATTATTACAATGATCTGAAATTTACAAAGTTAGACTTATTAATGCCTGATAATTATGAAATAACCAATATTAATTATTTAATGCAACTTATAGATAATTTGATTCAATATATGAATAGAAGCGTTATTACCATGCAAAATTTGGAAAGAAAGATTAGAATGAGGAGGTTTTTATCCCTTCTTCAACTTCCTTTCAACAATATAGAGGAATTTTTACATTATATAAATTACTCTTTAGATAGGAAAGTTACAAACAAGGAAGAAGTTTTATTTTCCATAGACATGGCAAATTTCATATTGGAGAAGTTTTCATTTAAAGCAGATAATAATTAATCGTAAAGTTTATAATTACAAACAATAAATAACAGATTTCCTTAAGATTTAAAAGGAAATCTTTTTTTATTATATTTTCTATGTTTCTGGTAATAATAGATTAATGTGGATTGGAGGGATAATGTGCAATTAAAGATTGGAATACCCAGAGGCATGTTTTATTATGATTATTTCCTATTGTGGAAAGAATTTTTTAATAATTTAGGTGCTGAGGTGATTATATCTCCTAGGACTAATAAGGCCATACTTAATAGAGGGATTCATGCTTGTGTTGATGAAGCTTGTCTGCCAGTGAAAATATTCCATGGCCATGTAGATTATTTAAAAGGGAAGGTAGATTATATTTTTATACCTAAAATAATTAGTCTCTATAAGAGGGAATACTGTTGTCCAAAGCATTTAGGATTACCAGATATGGTAAGGTATAGCCTTGATGGACTTCCTGAAATTATCGATACAGAGGTAAATTTAATAAAATCTAATGGGAGTCTAAAAAAGTCCGTATTAAAGACTGGAAGATATTTTACCAATAATTCTAGAAAGATTTTAAAGGCCTTCGATAAAGCTTATAACCAATTTGAAGAATATAGAAAATTGATGAGGCAAGGTATTATACCGATTAATTCAGTTGGATTCTTAGATACTTTTCATTTTAATATCACAGAAAAAAAGGAGTTTTATAAAAGGAAAATATTAATACTAGGACATTCCTATAATGTATACGATGAATATACCAATATGAATCTAGTAAGAAAATTAAATATGAGAAATATTAAAGTAATTACAACGGAGATGATAGACGATGAAATAGCCAGACATTACGCATCTAAATTACCTAAACGGATGTTTTGGACTCATGGACAAAGGATTGTAGGAGGAGCTTTTCATCTAATTGATACAAAAAGCATAGATGGGATTGTATATGTTTCAGCTTTTGGATGCGGACTAGATTCAGTACTGATGGATTTGGTGGAGAGGAAGGCGAGGGAAAACCATGTACCCTATACGCTTTTAACTATAGATGAACATACAGGAGAAGCAGGTATGAATACAAGAATTGAGGCCTTTATAGACATGCTTGAGTGGAGGGATAAGAATGAAACTAACTTTTCCACACATGGGTAATGTTTATATTGCAGGCAAAGCATTCTTTGAAGAATTAGGTCAGGAAGTGATACCTCCTCCGAGGTGTAGTAGAAAAACTCTAGAAATGGGAACTAAATATTCTCAAGAGACTATATGCTTGCCTCTAAAGATAATGATAGGCAATTTTATAGAGAGCATTGAAAGAGGTGCAGATACCATATTATTAACTGGAAGTTGTGGACCCTGCAGATTCGGTTATTATTCCATACTGGAGGGAAACGTTCTTAAAGATTTAGGATATGATGTAGATTTTATAGTATTAGATCCATTAAGGGAAGGTTGGAAGCCTTTAAAGGAGAACGTCTATAAGATTTTTAAAGCTAAAAATATAAAGGACGTATTGTTAGCGGGGAAAACAGGTTGGGAATTGATTAAAAAAGCAGACTATATAATCCAGTTATCAAACATTCAAAGAGCCTATGCTATTGATAGCTACGAAGTAGATTCAATTATCGATGATTATTATAGAAAGGTTGAAGAAACCTTTGGAGAAAAGTCTATGATGAAGTTAATGGATCAAACTATAGAAAAGTTAAGTAAAATAAAGATCAAAGAAAACTATATCCCTATAAAGATAGGTTTAATTGGGGAAATATATACGGTTATAGAGCCTTTTGTAAATTTGGAAATAGAGAGGAAATTAGGCCATATGGGGGTTTTAGTTGAGAAATCTTTAACTCCTACTATATGGCTGGAACATCATATAAAGAGCTATCCTTTTGGTTCTAAAACTGAAAGGCTAAAATATAAATTAGCAAAACCTTATTTAAAAACTTTAGTTGGAGGTCATGGAAGAGAAACGGTTGGCTCAGCTATATATTATAGAAATTTAGGTTTTGATGGTGCAATACAGCTTTTGCCATTAAACTGCATGCCAGAAATTGTGGCAAAGAGCATATTAAGTACTGTAAGCAGAGATTTAGATTTTCCAATAATGACCCTCATATTGGATGAGATGACTGGAGAAGCTGGATATTTAACAAGACTAGAAGCCTTTGTTGACTTACTTAAAAGAAGAAAGGAGAATTCAAAATATGCATAAATATTATATGGGTATAGACGTAGGAAGTGTTAGTACTAATATAGTATTAATAGATGATAAGGATAATGTGTATTATAAAAGGTATTTACGTACTCAGGGAAAACCCATTGAAATTCTAAAGGAAGGCATAGGGGAAATTGAGAGAGAATTTGGTAATATAGAGATATTAGGGGTAGGAGTAACGGGTAGTGGAAGATATTTAGCTAATATTATAGTAGGAGCAGATATAGTAAAAAATGAAATAACTGCTCATGCAGTAGCAGGATTGACTGTCATTCCCGAAGTAAGGACTATAATTGAAATTGGAGGTCAAGACTCAAAGATAATACTAATAAGGGATAGGATTGTGACGGATTTTGCCATGAACACAGTTTGTGCTGCAGGAACTGGTTCCTTTTTAGATAGGCAGGCAATAAGGTTAGGAATAGACATTAATGATTTTGGGAAATTGGCTTTACAATCTAAGAATTCAGTTAGAATAGCAGGAAGATGTGCAGTATTTGCTGAATCAGACATGATCCATAAGCAACAACTTGGACATAATCAATCAGATATTGCGAAGGGATTGTGTGACGCATTAGTCAGAAACTATTTAAATAATGTAGGTAAAGGAAAGGAAATATTGCCTCCTGTATTGTTCCAAGGGGGAGTAGCAGCTAATATTGGAATAAGAGAAGCCTTCAAAGAAGCTTTAAATATGGAAATACATGTACCAAAACATTACGATGTAATGGGAGCCATTGGTGCTTCAATTCTTGCCAAAGAAGAGGTTAAAAAGAAGGGAAAAACTAATTTTAAAGGAATATCCCTTTACAAAATAGATTATCAAGTTAATGGATTTGAATGTGATGGTTGTTCTAATGTCTGTGAAGTAGTAGAAATAAAAGAAGAGGGAAGGATATTGGCTAGATATGGTGATAAATGTGGGAAGTGGTCAAATATTATTGATAATAGAGATTTTAAATTGGCTTAACATTAAAGTAGAATATTGCAAAAAAGGTTAGAAGTAGCCTCCTATATTAGGATGGAAATGAACCATCAACTACTATACATATAGGAGGCTATTTTTATTGAATACAATTATACACGAAGATTTGGAAAAATAATTATTTTTTTGTCAAGATTAGATAATTTGTAAAATTAAACATTGTAAAACAATAGAAAATGATTTATAATATGAGGGTATGTATAACCAAATATATCCAAAGAGTAAATTAGACGAAGAGTAGGAACGCAAATCCGATGCTCTAATGAAAACTGATTAATAATCTGTTGTTTTAATACTCCATGAGGCTAGTGTATGGAGATTTTTTTGTTAGATAGTTTTAGTTAACAAAAGAAAAGACAAGACTTTAAAAAATTACGATAAGGAGATGAAAATATGGGATTATTTAAAAATCTTAAAACAGGAACTAAACTTTTAATGTCATTTGCTATAATCTTAATCATCACGATCATAGTAGGGGCAGATGGGTTGAAAACTGCAAATGATCTTCAGAGCAATTTTGAGGATTTTTATGTTGATAGTTTTCTTTCCAACATGATAATAGGTAAGATTCAGGTGAATCAAGAAAAGACACGAACTGAAATGCAGCGAATTCTCTATAAAACCGAAGCTATGCAAGACTTAAATTTTCTTGATGAATCAGTCGAGGCTTTAAATGAAATAATCGCTGAAAATGAGCAATTATTACAAGAATATGAGTCAAGCAACCTTTTGCCTGAAGAAAAAGAACTCTTGGAGGCTCTAAAAACTGCTAATTCTAAATATCGTGCTGCAAGAGAGGAGATAATAGATGCAGTAAAAAATAGTAATTTTGATTTAGCTGTCCAGATTAACGAAGAGAAAGCAAGAGGTTTACGTGATGAAACTATTAATATCTTGGCTCAGATGAAAGAATTGAATGACCAGATTGCTAATAATTTGATAAATGATAATACAATAGAATTTAATAAGATGAGAAACACTGCTGTCTTATTGTTAATAATTGCTTTTTTGATAGGTTTAGTCTTTACTGCACTATTAACAAGGATGATTGCTAGACCTATTAGATCGCTGGTAAAGCACGCCCACTCTATGGCTGAAGGCGATTTTACAGATGATATTCCAGAGAATTTGAAGAATCGTAAAGATGAAATAGGAGCATTAGCAAATGCTTTTGCTGAAATGAATAATAATATTCGTTATATGCTTAAGGAAGTTGTCAGCTCGGTAGAGGAAACCTCAGCATCAAGCGAGGAACTTTCTGCTATTGTTGAAGAAGTCAATGCTCAAGGGGAAAGTATTTCTGATTCTGTTCAGCAAATTGCTGCAGGAATGGAAGAAATCAATGCTTCAGTCGAAGAAGTGGCAACATCTAGTTTAGATATTAGCGATAGGGCAAGGAAGATGGAAGAAGGAGCTATCGATAGCCAGATAAAAGTAGATGAAATTAGAAAGAAAGCAGAAGAGATGAAGGATTTAGCTCGTCTATCAAAAGAAACAGCTACTAACATCTACAATCAAAAACATGTGGAAATTAAACTAGCCATTGAGGAAGTACAGGTTGTAGAGGAAATAACCAGAATGGCTGATGTTATTTCTCAAATAGCTGCACAAACCAACCTTTTAGCTTTGAATGCAGCTATCGAAGCAGCTCGAGCTGGAGAACATGGCCTAGGTTTTGCAGTGGTTGCTAACGAAATCCGTAAGTTAGCTGAACATTCAGCTAGTACTGCTGGGGACATTCAGCAGGTAATCCAACAGGTTTACAGTGCTGTTGGGAAGCTTACAGCTCATGCTAAGGAGATACTGCAATTCATAGATGAAAAGGTCACACCGGATTATGACATACTAGAGGAAACTGGAAATAAGTATGCTGAAGATGCCCATTTCGTAAAAAACTTAACTAATGAATTTGCTATTGCTGCTTCCAAGATTGCTACTTCTATAGAAGAAATTACAAAATCAATCGAAGAGGTAGTGGCTACAGTAGAAGAAGCTACTGCATATTCACAGGAAATCAGTAACAGCTCATTGGAATCAACCAAAGCTTTGGAAGAAGTAGCAAGGACAGCTCAATCTCAAGCGGAGCAAGCTGAGAAATTAAATGCTATGGTGGCGAGATTTAGGACATAATAACATTTGCTGATAAATTATAAGAGAATGGATATTATGGCCTTGCTCTAGATTTTCTATGATTTTTAATCTAGTTAGAATTGATTATTTGCCTTTGAAAGGTTTGCTCAATCTTAAATTAAATTTGGATGATAAATAGCAGGTGTTTTAACACCTGCTATTATTATTTTTCTTCATAATCCTGCTCATAACTATGCTCATATTCGTCTTCATAATCAAATACGTCTGTTTCTTCGTCTGCTTCTAAAGAGAATCGAGGTCTTGGTTTTGGTCGTGGGTTATCGTCAATACTATTTTCATCTATTTGCCTTGGGAATAAGCTTGGGAAGGTAGTACAAACTGGGGATATCTCTGGCGATAGTTCTGGGAACCCTGTAGATAGTACACATAATTGTACTGGAACTATTATCTTTTTCTCACAAGCTATGCAAATAGCTATTAATAGGTCGATTCTTACTTCTCCTGTTTCAGGGTCTATGCTTATGTCTCTAGATATACTATTAGTTGCTAATCTAGTTTCGCAAAGGATATTGCAAAATTCTGCAAACCTTGGGAAAAAGGCTGATTCAAATACTGATGGAATACATAATTCGAAGAAATTAGTTAATTCTACTGGTGTAATGGAAACGTTGGCAGTTAGGGTTACATTCCTTCTTCTACTTCCAGAAGTTTGAACAACTGCATCTATTTCTACTATGACATTTCCTCTAATTCTAACTCTTTGAGTTCCAAAAACTGGAGTACCCTTGCCTTCCTCATCACATTCCGTTGTATCAGCAAATATAATCTTTTCCGACATGAATCCATCAGGACCTACTACCTCTACTGGTTTTCCTTTACCATCTTTTACAAATTGACCACCAGAAAGAATTGTATCCGGGTCTACAACAAGATTACGTGGGTCATTTATATTTCCAGGATTAAAGAATCTTCTACATCTAATATCTAATATCCTTACTATTCTCGCATTTCTTCCCAAATCAGGTGTAAATCTGACATTATTAACGGTGCTTAGAGCTTGTAAATTTACTAAAGTAGCATCGTATACTTTTTGTGTAAAGATGGGCTCAGCTTTTACTTTTTTTAAATTTCCATCAAATTCACATCCCGTATTTCCTTTGCAACATCTATCGGTTATACCTAAACTGATGGAATCAGGTTTGAATTTCACATTCGTTTCCCCCTTTCAACTAATATTAAGTCCCTTGTCTCACTCATATTATATTCTTTTGACTGAAGTGTTGTTACATATTATAATGTGAATATTTTTTTCTATAGAATAATATTATTTTAGAAGAAGCATATCTAGGTGGTGTTAATATGGCTTATTATAAGGATAGATTATCGTTGATATTGGATTCTTATGAAAATATCGACTTATTTAGATTATCGAAGGGCAATATAATTAGATATCATTTTGACAGAAAAATTAAAGGTTCCAAAGAAGAGCATATTATAAAGGAAGTTTTTGAAGAATATGATGTCACTATAGATGAACAGGACACACTATATATAGTACACCAAGATAGAGATTTTCACCTTATTTTAACTCTTATTGAAAAAAATAAACGACCAGAAAGCATTAAGCTAACAAAGGATCCAATATTGGGAATACACTATTTAAACCTATTTTTAATAGAAAATATGCCTCATATAATCTATGCAATACCAATACCAAAGGGTGAAAAAAGATATAGAATCTATCACAATTACTTTCATAATGGGGAATGGTTAACCAGTATTATAGACCGTATAGAATCTAAAGAGCTTTTAAAACCAGTAGAGATATTTAATCATTCTAACAAGATCTTCTTAGCTTACTATGATAAAATGGAAGAGGAGGAAATATACATAAGGGAATGGGATAAAAAAGGAAATAAATGGCAGGGAAAAATAAAATTAACGGATAATAAAGAGGATAAGCTATTTCTGGACCTTGTTGTCATAGAATCAAAAATTCATTTAACTTACTGCCAATATCAAGAAGGTAATTTAGTAGTAAAATACGAAAGGTTTAATTACCAATACGGTTTAGCAATAAGAGAAGTTGAAAAGATTTTATCCAATCCAGAAAATCCTCAGGATCCAATATTGATATATTATCATGGTAAACTTTGGGTAATTTGGGTTGAACAAGATAGAGTGCATAGCAGATACAGTGAGGATTTGGGAAATAATTGGAGTCCGATTTATCTTTGGAATGATTCTATAGGAAAGACTATTGTAAGGTATAAGTATTTCAAATTGAATGAAGCTGATAAAATTTTGAACTATTCTTTTGGGAAAATAGAACCTGAAATAGAATTCATAGGTTTTGGAACATTAGAAAACATAACCGAGGTGCCATTAAAAAAAAAGGGTTACCCAGTTTTCAAGATCAATCCCAAAATATAGAATTCTATGAGGAAATAAAACTACAATTGGAAAAAATTTATACGTTAATGGGAAAACTGGAAGATCGATTATATGAATTAGAAAACAATCATAAAACTAACGAGTTAGATACTTTGGTTAAGACAGTAAAATATATTGAGGAATTTTTGGATTATAGTACTAGAGGTTTTTATGGAAGAAGCAAGTCTAGATAGACTAGGTCTATCTAGACTAATTCTCAAATAGGTCTTGTATAGTTTTAAGGTTATTAGTAACTGATAGTGCTAACATCAATTTTATTCTAGCTTTTTGACCAGGTAGGTTGTTACCGAATATAACTCCCAAACTCCTTAAATGTTTTCCTCCACCCTCATAACCATATGTGTCTAGAACTCTACCTGTAGGACACCTAGACACCATTACTATGGGAATCCCTTTACTAATAGCTTTTTTAACCCCAGGTACCATAGCAGGCGGTATGTTTCCCCTTCCTAAAGCCTCTATTACAATACCTTTGTAGCCCTTTTCTATGTAAAAATCGAATATATCAGACTCCATTCCAGGCCCGCACTTTATTAGACCTACTTTAGGTTCAATTTTTTCAGTATCAATATATTTTTTTGATATAATATCTCTATAAAAAATTACTTCATCATTATCAACAATACCAAGTGGTCCAAATTCGGGAGATTTAAATGTATCCAATGAAAGAGTATTAGTTTTAGTGACTTCGCTTGCAGCATTTACCTCATTATTCATTACGACTAATACTCCCTTACCCTTTGCATTTCTGGAAATAGCAGTACAGATTGCGGCGGATAAATTGCTGGAACCATCGTATCCAAGTTCAGAGCTATTTCTCATTGCTCCTACTACAACAATGGGCTTTTCAGATTTTATAGTTAAATCCAACAAGTATGCAGTTTCTTCTAAAGTATCAGTTCCATGGGTAACGACGACACCAGTAATGTCTTCTCTTTGAACCGTTTCTTTTACTAATTTTGCCAAATCCATCATCATCTCCGGAGTAATATGAGGGCTAGGCATGTTAGAGAAATTTATTATTTCTATTTCTGCAAACTTTTCTATATTAGTGACCATAGCTACAATTTCTTCAGAAGATAATGCAGGTATTGCAGCGTGAATTCTAGGATCTATTTTCATGGAAATGGTACCACCAGTGAATATGATTGCAACTTTACTTTCATAAGTCATGAAGATTCCTCCTTACCTTTAATAATTATATTTTATCACAGATTTGAAAAGATATTAGAAGGGATGAACATAGAAACAAAAAAAGAAAATCCCCTCTTAACGAGGGGATTTTCCCATCCGTAACGGATGTAAACAAACCGTTCAAAAGGGGTATTGGGAATAGAGATCTTATTTGAGGTTACCAGGGGGATAACCACTCTTAAATTATAGCAGACAACGACAAAATATGCAATACTTTTTTAAAAAAATGTCTAGCAAAATCAAAAAAATATAGAAAACATCCATATGTTTAACTTACTCTTTATAATAATAACCAAATACTATATAATTATGTTAAAGTTGTTATTAATAAGACATAGGGTTTTTTAGACTTCCAATTTAATTGATTTGAGAGGAGAGATTTCGATGGAAGAGAGAATTTTGTCTGCAGAAAAGAGTTTAAAAGATAATGGATTTGATGTTAGTCTTTTTAAGACTAAGGAAGAAGCAAGAGAAGCCCTATTTGATTCCATTTCGGTAGATGAGTCTATTGGTTTTGGTGGTTCTATGACATTATTTGAAATGGGGTTATTTGAGGATTTTAAAGAAAGAGGATATGAGGTTTACTGGCATTGGAAAGCTGAAGATAAAAAAGAAGCCTTATCAAAAGCCTTTAATTCCAAAATATACATAACTAGTACTAATGCTTTAACCTTAGATGGTAAATTGGTCAATATTGATGGTAGTGGCAATAGAGTTTCTTCCATGTTCTATGGTCATGAAAGGGTATATATTATAGCAGGAAGGAACAAAATATGTAAAGATTACAATGATGCTATAGAAAGGATTAAAAATATAGCTGCTCCTAAAAATGCACAAAGGTTAAAAGTCAATACGCCATGTAGATTTACAGGAAAATGTAATGATTGCAATTCACCTGATAGGATTTGTAATGTTGAGGTTATAATCCATAAAAATCTTCCTGGCTGCAATATAAATATATATATAATCGATGAGGACTTAGGATACTAACTTGAAGAGGTGATACTTTGAATATCTATTTAGATAACTGTTCTACCACTAAACCAAGGGAAGAAGTAATCGAAGAAATGGTACATTTTTTAAGGGATGAATTTGCTAATCCTTCATCCTTACATAGACTTGGTTTTAATGTGGAAAAGAAGATAGAAAAGGCAAGAGAAAACATTGCAAATTTCTTGAATGTAAAAAAAGATGAGATATATTTTACTTCTGGTGGAACTGAAAGCAATAATATGGCCATTCAAAGCGTAATTAATAAGTATAATAGGTTTGGCAAACACATTATTACATCAACAATAGAACATTCTTCAGTATTAAATGTATTAAAACATTATGAAGAAAATGGATATGATATTACCTATTTGGAGGTTGATAATAGAGGTTTTATATCTTTAGAGCAGTTAAAAGATAGCCTTAGAGATGATACCATACTGATTTCAATAATGTTCGTGAATAATGAGATTGGTACCATTCAGCCTATTTGGGAAATAAAAAAGTTGCTTACGGAAAGGAAATTAAAGGCTCTATTACACGTAGATGGAGTTCAAGCTTTTGGAAAAATCCCCATTAAATTAAAAGAATGGAAAGTAGACACTTTTAGTTTTAGTGGGCACAAGATTCATGGGCCAAAGGGCGTTGGAGGCTTATATGTCAGGAATGAGTTGAAATTAAATCCTATTATATATGGAGGAAATCAGGAGAGGGGATTTCGTTCAGGTACGGAAAATGTACCTGGCATAATGGGACTAAATAAAGCTGTGGAGATAATGAGAGATAATTTCTACAAGGAAAGGGAGCATGTGAGAAATGTAAAAGCCTATTTTGTTAAACGCTTAATAGATGAGATAGAAAATATCCATATAAATACCCCATTAGATGACAATTCTTCCCCCTATATACTAAATGTATCTTTTGAATATGTTAGAGGGGAAGTATTATTACATTATTTAGAAGACAAGGGCATATATGTTTCTACTAGTTCTGCTTGTTCTTCAAAGGGCACGGAAAAAAGCCATGTACTCAAAGCTCTAGGACTTCCTGATAGGGCTATTGAGGGAACCATTAGATTTTGCTTTTCCTATGACAATACAATAGAAGATATGGAGTATACAGTTAAAATACTTAAAGATTCAGTAGAAGAAATTAGACAAATAACTATGAGGTGATAAAATGGACAGAGTTCTTAGCATAAGTTTTGGAGAAATAGCATTAAAAGGAAAAAATAGAAAGTACTTTGAAGACAAATTGATTTCAAGAATTAAAATGGCAATTAAGGATATGGAGTATGAGAAGATTTATCGAGAGCAAGGGAAAATATATATAGAAACTTTAGATAACCTTGAAGTCATGATTGATAAACTTAAAAAGGTGTTTGGAATCGTATATATTTGCCCTTGCTTAAGAGTAGAAAAAGATATGGGAAAAATAGAAGAAGCAGTAATAAAAGCAATGGTAGAAAAAAAGGCAAATGTAACTGTAAAGACTTTCAAAGTAATAACCAATAGGGTTGATAAGACTTTCCCAATAAAATCTCCAGAAATCTCTAAGCAAATGGGAGGAGTAGTACTAAAAAATATTGAAGATATGCAGGTGGATTTGCATAATCCAGATACCTATCTATTCATAGATATAAAACAAAAGGCATATATTTATACTGACAGGGTAGAAGGCTATGGCGGACTGCCTGTTGGCGTTAATGGCAAAGGATTATTGCTGCTATCTGGAGGTATTGATAGTCCAGTGGCAGGATTTTTAATGGCAAAAAGGGGATTAGAGATTAGCGGAATTCATTTTCATAGTTATCCTTTTACTAGTGAAAGGGCGGAAGAAAAGGTTAAAAATTTAGCTAAAATTTTGAGCACATATACGGGAAGATTAAAATTGTATAGCGTCAATATATTGGAAATTCAAAAGGAATTAAATGCTAAATGTCCTGAAGATGAGATGACCATACTTTCTAGAAGGTTCATGATGAGAATTGCTGAAAAAGTTGCTATAAAGGAGAATTTAGATGTATTGATAACGGGAGAAAGTTTAGGTCAAGTGGCAAGCCAGACTGTCCAAGGATTAACGGTAACTAATGCAGCGGTTAATATGCCTATATTAAGGCCTTTAATAGGAATGGATAAAGTGGAAATAATAGAATTAGCCAAGGAAATTAAAACTTATGAAACATCCATATTACCTTATGATGATTGCTGTACTTTATTCTTGCCTAAACATCCAGTAACCAAGCCCAAGCTGTCTGATATAGGAAGGTCGGAAGAGAATATCGATATAGATTTATTGGTGAACAATGCCCTTGAAAATATGAAGGTTTATTATATAGATTAATATTTTTTCCTCCATGGAAGGAAATATTTTCTATTTTTTATTGACACTAGTGTCGGAAAATGTTACACTTAAATTAAGCTAAATTGTTGACAAGTAGAGAGGGGAATATGCATATTGCCTAAGATAGTTGATTATGAATTAAAAAAGAAGGAGATAGTTGAAAAGGCTAGAGAAGTATTTACAAAATATGGATACATAAATACAAATCTTTCTCATATTTCTAATCAATGTGGCATGGGTAGAACTACTATTTATCAATACTTTTCAAATAAGGATGAAATATTCTATCATACTATGAGCCATACTCTAGAAAATATGAGAACACAGGTAAGAGCTATAGCTATAGATGAAGGATTGACTTTCATTGACAAATTAAAAAAGATAGTTCATCAGTTAATTGAAGAAAGCAGTAACAACCATACTTTTTTGCTATTATTAGAAACTTGGCTCATATTAAAAAGGGAAAGAAATGAAACTTTGGAGAAATTAAAGGACTATATTCAGGAACTAAAATCCATATTAGAGGAACTAATAAAGGAGGGAATTGAGGCTAAAGAAATTAAAGAAGTAGACAGTAGAAGTTTAGCTGAAACCATCTATACGCTTATTGAGACTTTTACATTACAGAGGACTTCCAATATCTTAGACTTGAATAAAAAATTAGAATCCTTCAATATACTAATAGATGGTTTAAAAGCTTAGTTAGGGGGGTTTTATATGGGAGCTGTAAAACAGCTTATTAGTTCTAAAGTAATAAGCGAAGGACTTAGGTATATTGAAAAGGATCCCATGGAGAATATGCCTAAATTGTTAGATTGGGCAGAAAAGATTATTGTCAGAGATAACCACAAAAGGATGTTAGAAACCTTTAGAAAGGTAGTAGATGACCCTGAAAGCAATTGGTATAAACTGATTGAAAGGTATTTTGACGAGTTGTCTCCTGAAACCAGGAAGAAATTTTTAATAAACTATATGGTGAATGCTGGGATGGTTGGTATTCCGATTCAGTATAAGATGATGGAAAAATACAATTGTAATGTACCCTGGGCCATTTTAATCGACCCTACCAGTGCTTGTAATTTAAATTGTACTGGATGTTGGGCAGCTGAATACGACAGGACTGACTCTTTAAGCTATGAAATATTGGATAGAGTTATTAGGGAAGGTAAAAATTTGGGGATATATATGTATATATTTTCTGGGGGAGAACCTTTAGTTAGAAAAAAGGATTTAATAAAGCTTGCTAAAGAACATAGCGACTGCTCATTCTTATCCTTTACTAATGCTACTTTAGTGGATGAAGAATTGGCTAAAACTTTAGGTGAAATAGGAAACTTTGGGTTAGCCATTAGTGTAGAAGGATTTGAAGAAGAAACGGATATGCGTAGAGGCAAAGGTACTTACAAGAAAGTTATTGAAGCAATGGATCTATTGAAAAAAGCAGGGGTAGTATTTGGCTTTTCCACTTGTTATCATAGGAATAATACTTATTCTATCGCTACAGAGGAATATATAGATTTTCTTATTGAAAAAGGATGTATGTTTGGTTGGTATTTTACTTATATTCCTATAGGTAAAGATGCGGTAGTAGACCTAATGGTTACTCCAGAACAGAGGGAGTATATGTACCATCAGATTAGATATTTAAGGACTAAAAAACCCATATTCCTTTTGGATTTTTGGAACGATGGAGAGTATGTTCATGGGTGCATTGCTGGTGGTAAAAGATATATTCATATAAATGCAAATGGGGATGTGGAACCATGTGCCTTTATACACTATGCCAATGTCAATATTAAAAATGTTAGTTTAATTGAAGCTCTACAATCACCTTTATTCATGGAGTATAAGGAGAATATGCCTTTTAATAAGAACCATCTAAGACCATGTCCTCTATTAGACAATCCTGAAAAATTAAAGAATATGGTAAACAGATCAAAAGCCTATTCAACTCAACCCATCGATAGAGAGGATGTGGAAGATTTAGTATTAAAAACTGAAGAAGCTGCTAGAGCATGGGCAGAAACAGCCGATAGGCTTTGGAGAAAGCATTTAGAAGAAAAAGAGAAAAAACTTGCAAAGGTATAGCTGGGATGAAATTTCCCAGTTATATTTTTTTATAATAAAACTTTTTACAAGTATTATATTATAATATAATAAATGGTATGTAGACTATGATTACAAGGAGGATTTTAAATGGGGAAAAAATTAATAATACCTATCATAATATTGGTTTTGATAGCAGTATTTTTGGGAGGAACTTATAATAGATTGGTTGAGGGAGATGAAAGAGTAAAAAGTGCTTGGGCACAGGTTGAAAACCAATTAAAGCGAAGAGCTGATTTGATACCTAATTTAGTTGAAGTTGTAAAGGGCTATGCAGAACATGAAAAAGAAGTATTAACAGGCATTACTGAGGCGAGAACAAAATTTAACTCAGCTAATACTCCTCAGGAATATGCAGAGGCCAATGCAGAATTTAATAGAGCCATAACCAACTTATATGCAGTAGTAGAAAACTATCCTGAGCTTAAAGCAAATCAAAATTTCACAGAATTACAATATGAACTTGCAGGAACTGAAAATAGGATTGCAACAGAACGAATGAGATATAATGAAGAGGTTGAAAAATTCAATAGGACTATAAGGAGATTTCCAACTAATATAATAGCCAATATATTTGGATTTGAGCAATGGCAATATTTTGAAATAGACCAAGAAGAGACAGAAGTTCCTGAAGTAAACTTCTAGGTGATATATATGAAAAATAAAAAAATTTTAATATTATTCCTATCTATTTTACTCATTTTTATTGGCAGTTGTACATTTGAAGTAAATATCCAATTACCAGAACCTAGCTATTCCTTTTATGTTTATGATGAAGCGAATATTATAGATGGTCAGGTTGAGCAATATATCATAGACACCAATAAGGACTTGTACAAAAAAACTGGAGCTCAAATAGTTGTAGCTACAGTATTGGATTTAAGGGGGATGGATATTAATCGATTTGCTAGTGAATTATTCGAAAAATGGGGTATAGGTAGTAGGGAATACGATAATGGTTTACTTATTTTAGTAGTACCAGAGGATAGGGAAATTTGGATAGAAGTAGGATATGGACTGGAGGGTGCATTACCCGACAGTAAAATTGGGAATATTATAAATGGCTATATAATACCGTATTTTAAGGAAAGTGACTATTCTACAGGTATATTATCAGGTTTTAATGAAATAATTAATGAAGTAGAGGAAGAATATAATATCCAATTGGCAAGAGGAGATATAAATTGGGATATATATTATATCCCAGAGGATTATATTGAAGAAAATCCATTTAATGGTTTGAAAACTATTGTTTTACTTGTAGGGATAATATTATTTCTATTTGTTGATTTTAAGTTCTTCAATGGATTTTTGACTTATTCCTTGTTTAGAGGTAGTAGGTTTGGAGGTTCAAGTTCCACCAGTAGAGGAAGGCGTTCCTCTGGCGGAGGGGGAAGATCTGGAGGAGGAGGAGCAAGAGGCCGATGGTAAGAAAGGATGAGCTATATGAAAAGGATTATTATGATTATAATTGTATTATCAATTTTTGTAACAGGCTGTGAAAGAAAGGAAGAAATTGCACAAGTATTAGATGGGAAGCCAATAGTTTATACTTCTTTTTACCCTCTGTATTTTTTAGCAAATGAGATAGGGAAAGCAAAAATAGATTTAAGAGTGGTGATTCCAAATGGAGTAGATTCACATCACTATGAACCTTCCCTAAATCAGTTAAAGGATATTGAAAAGGCCCATCTATTTATATATAATGGATTGGATTTTGAAAGCTGGACTGAGAAATTAATAGATACCATAATAGATAAAGACAAGACCTTGAATGCCAGCGAATATGTAGAACTAATCCAAATAGATGGGCATATGGACCCTCATATATGGCTTAGCCCTCATAATATGAAAATAATAGGAGAAAAGATAAAGGATAGATTAATCCAAATTGATAAGGAAAACAAGGACTATTATGAAGAAAACTATTCCATCCTGTCTGATAGGTTGGAAGCATTAGATAGAGATTATAAGGAAGTATTAAATGAGAAAAAAAGGGATACTATTTTAGTATCTCATGCGGCTTTTTCATACATGGGGGAAAGGTATGGGTTTAAGCAAATATCTGTTGCAGGTATTAGCCCTGAACAGGAACCAAGCCCCAAAACTATTGCTGAAATTATAGATTTAGTAAAAGAAGATGGATTTGAATACATTTTTTTGGAAACTTTGGCTAGTCCAAAGACGGTAGATATAATTGCTAATGAGGCTGATCTTAAAGTTTTAATTTTAAATCCTATTGAAGGATTAACTGAAGAAGAAGAGGCTAAAGGCGAAGATTATATCTCTATTATGGAGGAAAATCTTAAAAATTTAAAAAAGGCATTGGTGGATTGAAATGACTAAAACTATAGTTAGTGTGAGCAATTTAAGTTTTAGCTATGGAGATAATAAAGTATTGGAAGATGTTAGCTTTAATATAGATGAAGGGGATTTTGCTGGGATTATTGGTGCCAATGGCTCTGCCAAAACTACTCTTTTAAAACTAATGGTAGGTTTACTTAAACCAGACAAAGGTTCAGTAGAGTTAATGGGTAAAGCGGTTAAGAACTTCAAGGAGTATAAAAGCATAGGCTATATTTCACAAAACGTTCGAGATTTTAACCCAATGTTTCCTGCCACTGTTAAAGAAGTAGTGGCAGCTAATCTTTATGATTATGGAGGCTTTTTTAGAAGAATTAAAAAAAAGGATACTGAAAAAATCTATAAAGCTTTGGAAATAGTTGAGATGGAGTCGTTTATTAACAAAAAGATAGGCGATCTTTCGGGAGGACAAAAACAAAGGGTTTTTATTGCTAGAGCTTTAGTTAATGAACCTAAAATACTTTTTATGGATGAACCCTTGGTAGGAGTAGATGTAGCTTCACAGACTAAGTTTTATAGTCTAATAGAGAAAATAAATAGGGATTATAATATTACCTTAGTAATGGTATCCCATGATATAGGAATTATATTTGAAAAGGTAAATAAAATATTATGTCTAGCAAATGGGAAAGTATTTACCCATAACACAAACCAGACCATTTGTTTAGAGATGTTGAAAGATGTTTTTGGTAACGATATGAATATATTGTTGCATAAACACTAGGAGGAATATCATGTTATCATACGAATTCATGCAGAAATCTTTTATAATGGGAATTATGATAGCTTTAATCGCACCAACAATAGGTTACTTCTTAGTTCTTAGAAGGCAATCTATAGTAGGTGACACTCTGTCCCATGTAGCTCTTTCGGGAGTAGCCTTTGGTATGATTACCAATTTTTATCCTGTATATACAGCAATTTTGTTTTCAATAATTGCTGCACTAGGAATAGAAGGATTGAGAAGGAGATTTAAAAATTATGCTGAATTATCCTTAGCCATAATACTTTCCGCTGGAATTGGCTTAGCTTCTGTATTGATCAGTTTAGGTAACACCCAAGGGATACTATCCTATTTATTTGGCAGTCTTGCCCTAGTATCCAATCAGGATATTCTATTAGTAATTTTACTGGGGGCGGTAGTTTTTATTACCATTATTATTCTCTATCAGGATCTGTTCTATATAACCTTTGACGAAGAAAGTGCTTTTTTGGCTGGGGTACCAAATGGATTCATTAACATATATTTTTCGATTTTAGTGGCATTAACTGTGGCTATTTCCATGAGAATTGTAGGGATATTATTAATATCATCATTGATGATACTTCCCGTTGCTGGTGGACTATTGGTGTCTACTAGTTTTAAATCTGGACTCATATATTCCAACTTGTTTGGGCTCTTATCTGTTATACTAGGATTAACCACATCCTTTTATCTGGATTTAGCTCCTGGAGGAGCCATAGTACTATCAGCTTTATTTATACTTATTATTATAATAGGGTTGCAATATTTTAAAAATAAGCTTGGAAAGTTATCATAGAACTGGTTCTTTATGAAAATAATATGAAAAATGTAAGCTTTTAAAGGATTAATATATATTAGAAAATACAAACCTAAAAAAATATAGGTATAGAAAACTATGTAATGAATAAAAGCAATAAAGATGTATAATTATCATTATTAAGCTTTTAAATTGCTAGATAAAGTTGCTTAGACCTCTTTTTTATTTTTTCCATTACGCTATGAATCTATATGAGCAAAAAAGTTATCCCTCAATAGGAGAATTAATAAATGTTAATGGATAGAATATGTATGTTTATGCAAAAGGAGAAGGAGAAAATACGATTGTTCTATTACTTGGCTTGGGTGCAGCAGTACCTGCGTTGGATTTTGAACCATTGCTAAATGAGTTGGCTAAGAATAATAGAGTTGTAGTGGTAGAGCTCTTTGGATATGGCTGGAGTGATGTAACCAATAAGGAACGAACGGTGGAGAACATAGTTGAAGAAATAAGATTGGCATTAAAGGAAGCAGGTATAAAAGGACCATATATATTAATGCCACATTCAATTTCTGGAATTTATAGTGCATATTATGCTAATAAATATCCTTATGAAGTTAAGGCCTTTATAGGGATTGATGCTGCTTTGCCAAAAGTTACAGAATATTTTAATGAATCTGTTCCAACACTACCTAAAATTTTAAAATATATTGCACCAAATGGAATTGCAAGATTGATGATATATATAAATTCAGAAGATTTTCTACCTATAGCTAAAGAAAAACTTATTCCAAAGAAAATTTAAAGATGACCAAAGTTACTTCTGCTTGGAAGATATATAACATGAATATTGGAGATGAAGCAAATCAAATAGAAAATAATATTGCAAGAACAGTGAATATATCATTTCCTTCTGATATGCCAGTTTTATTTTTTACTACAAGAGAAGACAAGGTAAATGAAGATAAGAAGAAATCTAATGTAACTTTTTATCAAACACAATTAACTGATTTTCCTTCAAGTAAAACAATTACATATGAAGGACACCATTATCTCCATTGGACTCATTACAAAGAAATAAGTGAACAAGTTAATGAATTCTTAAAAACATTTGAAGGGAATTAATGGTATCCTATATTGCCCAAATAGTTTAATTAAACAAGGATTATTATCTCAACTTTTGTTTTGTATAGTTTGTAATATCTACTTTATAGCTTATTCATTTATTATAACATTATTCTACGAAACCAGCTACTGAAAGCTGGTTTTTTTTATTAAGTAAAAAGATTTATATATTAAACTTAGCCGAAAAGTAAAATTAAGTGTAATACTGTATTTTGCAGGTGTTTGATGGAACAAAAAATATTTAAAAAAAGTATTGACTTTTTCATATTATTTTGCTTATAATGTAATAGTTAAATTCACAGTTTAGTAACCTTAAACAATAAGTTTAGTATAAATTTGATCATTTTGAGGAGGATTTATTGTGAAAATTGGTGAGAAAATAAGACGCCTTCGAGTTCAAAACTCCCTAACTCAAGAGGAGTTGGCGGATAGATGTGAGTTGACTAAAGGTTTTATATCTCAAGTAGAAAGAGATTTAACTTCTCCATCTATTGCCACACTGGTGGACATATTGGAAGGGTTAGGTACTAATTTAAGGGACTTTTTTAGCGAAATAGAAGACGAAAAAATTGTATTTTCAAAAGAAGATGCCTTTGTTACTGAAAATGAAGATTATAAATATACTTTGAAATGGATAGTGCCAAATGCTCAAAAAAATGTTATGGAACCAATCCTTTTGGAATTGGAACCAGAGGGAAGGACTAAGGAAGACTCACCCCATGAGGGTGAAGAATTTGGATATGTAATAAAGGGAAGTGTTATACTACATCTAGGAAGCGAGAAACATAAAGTGAGGAAAGGAGAAAGCTTCTATTTTAAAGCAAATTCTAATCACTATTTACAAAATCCAGGAAAAACGAAAGCAGTTATACTTTGGGTAAGTTCACCGCCAAGTTTCTAATAAGGATTAAGGGGGTTTAGATTATGGATAAGACACACATTATTGATTTAAAGAACATATCAATGGAATACGATGGGACCAAGGTTCTTGACAATATCAATTTTTATATACGAAAAAATGAATTTTTAACCCTATTAGGTCCCAGTGGATGTGGTAAAACGACTACTTTAAGGATAATAGGAGGTTTTGAGCAACCAACGGAAGGCAAGGTCATATTTGAAGGAAGGGACATAACAACCTTACCCCCATATGAGAGGCAAATTAATACTGTATTTCAAAAATACGCACTGTTTCCTCACATGAATGTATTTGAGAATATAGCTTTTGGATTGAAGATAAAAAAGATACCAGTGGATGAAATAAAGAAAAGAGTTAAGGAAATGCTAAGATTAGTAAACCTATCTGGTTATGAAAATAGATCTATCGATTCCTTAAGTGGTGGACAACAACAGAGGGTTGCCATAGCAAGGGCTTTAGTGAATGAACCAAAGGTTTTGCTTTTAGATGAACCTTTAGGAGCATTAGATTTAAAGCTTAGAAAGGATATGCAGGTTGAGCTGAAAAATATGCAGAAGAGGGTAGGAATTACATTCGTTTATGTAACTCATGATCAAGAGGAAGCTCTTACTATGTCAGATACTATTGTAGTAATGGATAAAGGTGTGATTCAGCAGATAGGGACTCCAGTTGATATATATAATGAACCTAAAAATGTATTCGTAGCTAAATTTATTGGTGAAAGCAATATAGTAGATGGAATCATGCATGATGACTTTGTAGTAGAGTTTGCAAATCAGGTATTTAAATGTGTAGATAAGGGATTTGAAAAAAAGGAAAAAGTAGACGTAGTTATTCGCCCAGAAGATTTGGAAATAGTTCCATTAGAAGAGGGGCAATTAAGAGGAGTAGTAACATCTGTGACATTTAAGGGAGTTCACTATGAAATGATAGTTAAAGATGGAAATATAGATTGGATGATTCACAGTACTATTATGAAGCCAGCTGGAACAGAAATAGGCATGAGGGTATTACCTGAGAATATCCACATAATGAAGAAGGTGATGGAAGGATGAAAATGAGATGGACTTCTTACCCTTATATTTTGTGGATAGCAATATTTATTGTTGTTCCATTGGCATTAATCCTCCTATATTCCTTTACTATTGGTGAAGAGGGGGGCCTTGGCAGTCTACAATTTACATTGGATAATTTTAGAAATTTCTTGGATCCGAAATATTTGGACGTATTGTGGATATCCGTTAATTTAGCTTTTAAATCTACTCTAATTACTTTAGTGTTGGGATATCCTTTGGCTATGATAATTGCTCGGGAAAAACCCAGTAGAAGAAATGTTATGATTTTATTGCTTGTAATACCAATGTGGATGAATTTTTTATTGCGAACATATGCTTGGTTGACCTTGTTAGGTAAAAATGGATTCATAAATTATATTATAACTAAATTGGGTTTCAGCCCTCTAGACTTAATATATAATGATTCAGCAGTATTGCTAGGTATGGTATACAATTTTCTACCCTTTATGGTTTTACCAATTTATTCGGTTTTAATTAAGATAGACAATAGTTTGATTGAAGCAGCAGAAGATTTGGGTGCGAATAAGATGAAGGTTTTTTTGAAAATTACCTTTCCATTAAGTATTCCTGGTATAATCACAGGAATTACTATGGTATTCATGCCTGCTGTCAGTACCTTTGTAATTTCAAGGTTGTTGGGCGGAGGTCAATATATGCTTATAGGGAATTTAATTGAACAGCAATTCCTATGGGTTGGAGATTGGCATTTTGGGTCTGCCATATCTATAATCATGATGGCCTTTATACTTGTGACCATGGCAATTACTGCCAAGTTTGATTCCCAGAAAGAGGAAGGGGGAGGCTTATGGTAAGTAGGGCCTTAAAAAGATTGTATACAATATTAATCTTTCTATTTATATATGCTCCGATTATAGTTTTAATCATTTTTTCTTTCAATAATTCTAGAAGCAGAGGCACTTGGAGTGGATTCACATTTAAATGGTATGTGGAATTGTTTAAGGATGCAGAAGTGTTAAAGGCTTTATATTATACTATACTTATTGCAGTATTATCTGCCATTATTTCTACGATAATTGGTACATTTGCTGCAATAGGTATTTATGGTATGCCAAAAATCAGAAAAAAAGTAATTTTAAACTTAAATTATTTACCCGTATTAAATCCTGATATAGTAACTGCTGTATCTTTAATGACTTTATTTAGATTTCTCAGGATTGAATTTGGGTTTATTACCTTGCTTTTAGCCCATATAACTTTTTGTATACCCTATGTTATATTGTCCATTTTGCCAAAACTCAAGCAGATGAATAAACATTTAGCAGAAGCAGCTATGGATTTAGGAGCCACCCCCTTTTACGCTTTGAGGAAGGTAATAATCCCTGAAATTATGCCTGGAATAGTAACGGGAGCTCTATTAGCCTTTACTCTGTCAATAGACGATTTTGTAGTTAGCTTTTTCAACAAGGGGGCAGGAGTTACCAATTTAAGCATTACCGTCTATTCTATGGCCAGAAGGGGAATAAATCCAGTTATAAATGCATTATCCACCATTATGTTTATAGGATTAATATCTCTGCTTTTAATAATAAATAGCAGGTCAAATAAAAGTATTAGTGAAAGAGGTGACATCATTTGAAAAGAATATTTAAAGCCTTTGTTAGTTTAAGTCTAATATTAATAATAGGAGCTTTATTTACAGGATGTGGTAATAGTAAACCAACAATCAATGTATATAATTGGGGAGATTATATCGACCCAGATGTAATAGCAGAATTTGAAAAGGAATTTAATGTAAAAGTCAATTACGATACTTTTGCAACTAACGAAGATATGTATGTCAGCATAAAAAAAGGTGGAACAAGCTACGATGTGGCTTTTCCTTCAGATTATATGATAGAACGAATGATAAACGAAGGATTATTGGAAAAAATCAACAAAGATAATATTCCCAACCTAAAAAATATAGATGATAGATTTTTAGATTTAGAATTTGACCCTAATAATGAATACTCTGTACCATATATGTGGGGAACGGTAGGAATTATTTATAATAAGACTATGGTTGACGATGTCGTAGATAGCTGGGATATCCTTTGGAATGAAAAGTATAGTGGTCAAATTTTAATGTTAGATAGTCAAAGGGATTCCATTGGAATAGCATTGAAAAAACTAGATTATTCAATGAATACTAGAAATATGGAAGAACTGGAAAAAGCAAAAGAAGAATTAATTAAGCAAAAGCCTTTAGTATATGCTTATGTTGGTGATGAGGTAAAAGATTTAATGATTGCTGAAGAAGCTGCTTTAGCTGTAGTATGGTCTGGAGATGCTGTTGCTATGATGCGGCAAAATGACAATCTAGAATATGTAATACCTAAGGAAGGAAGTAACCTTTGGTTTGATAACATGGTAATACCTAAAACTTCAAAGAATAAAGAATTGGCAGAGGCTTTCATTAACTTTATGAACAGGCCTGAAATAGCTGCAAAAAATACAGATTATATAGGCTATTCAACTGCAAACTACGAAGCCTTGCAATATCTACCAGAAGATATAGCAAGCAGCAAGGTAGCATATCCGGATGATCATGAGCTGGAAAATCTTGAAATATTTAAGGATCCAAAGGATTTCTTGAAGGTATATGATGAAATTTGGTTGGAAATCAAGGCTCAAAGATAACATAGTAAATTAAGAATTGTAAGATTTAAATTGTGGGATGCGGGGGTAGATCTTGCATCCCATGACACTTTACATACTAAGATGGTTGTCTTAGGCATATTTATAAATATGCTTTCCAACTTTTGTAGCATATCAAAATATGTAACTAAATTAAGACATATTTGAGAGGATAAGTCCCGATTTTTTTAGTGATTTGATTGAAGTACCCGTATCGTGAGACTTCAAGAATCTTGAAGCGGAGGGGCATTCTTACCTAAGATGTCGTGGTTACTGCAAAATAAAGTTATAAATATGGGAACTGCCATTATGTTTAGAACTATGCCTTATTTCAATTTGTGAATACTATCAAAAACTTTGGGTAATAATTAATTAACGATTATTACCCAAGGAGGTACGATATGGAGACAACTAAATATTTGATTATAGGGAATGGAATTGCAGGCCTTTCTGCTGCAAAAGAAATAAGGAATAACGATAGTGAAAGCAGCATTATTATGATTTCAAGTGAACCCTACCATACTTATTATAGAATAAAATTAACAGAATATATATCCAAAGATTTCGAAGAGACTGAACTATTAGTAAATAAGGATAGTTGGTATGAAGAAAGGGATATTAAAGTTCAATTAAATAAAATAGTTGAAACAATAGATGTAGAGGACCAAAAAATTAGATTAGATGACGGTACAGAAATCAAATATGAAAAGCTATTAATAGCCACTGGTAGTAGACCATTTATTCCTCCTATAGCTGGGAAATATAAAAAGGGCGTACTAGCACTAAGAACGTTAAAAGACTTAAAATATATAAAGAATTATTTTAACAAATGTAATAATATTACCGTAATAGGTGGTGGGCTTTTAGGATTGGAAGCAGCCTGGTCCTTAACAAAATTAGGTAAAAATGTAAGTATAGTAGAGTTTGCACCTTACTTATTGCCAAAGCAATTAGACGAGGAATTGGCTAATAAATTAAAAGATAAACTGGTGAGGAAAGGTTTTAACATATACCTTTCTTCGGCAGCAGATGAGATACTAGGAAAAGAACAGGTAGATGGCATACTACTAAATAATGGTCAAATATTAAAAAGCGATGGGGTTCTCTTTTCAGTAGGAATTAGGCCAAATATAGATTTAGTTAGGGATACCCCTATAGCTTTTGATAAAGGAGTAATTGTTAATAAATATTTAGAAACAAATATCGAAAATATTTATGCAGCAGGAGATGTTATTGAATTAGATGGCAGGATAATAGGCCTCTGGACTTCCGCCAATGAACAAGGAAAGATTGCAGGAGCTAATATGTCAGGAAAAACATTGGAATATACTGAACCAAAGCTTTTCACATCCCTAATATTAGACGATATTAAATTATTTTCAGTTGGAGATGTGAAGAATTTTGATAGGGTTTATGAATACATGGAAGGAGATATACATCATAAAATATTTGCTAACAATGACAGAATTACTGGCGGAATATTGTTTGGTGATATAAGGGATATGTCAAAGCTTAAAAAAGCAGTTGATGAAAGGATGGATATGAAATCCTACACCAATCTTCTTTATAAATAGATGGATTTGGATATAGCCCATGTGAAAATGAGAGAAAAACTGAGAGAAATGTGACCGTGCGATCACATTTCTCTCAAATTACTGGAGATAAAATACTGTTACCATCTAAAATTTTTCAACTATTGAATCCCTTATTGGAGATGGTGGAGCATGAATTGGACCTGCAAATGCGGCAGTGCTTAGAGATACTATTATTGTAACGATCGATAATAAAAGAGCTATTTTTTTCTTGAAATCCATTATTGCACCTCCTTATTTAATAAATTTTTAATTAGTTGTAGTGCATCTAAATTATTATTTTGTTGAATAAGACTATATAAAATTTTCAAAATAACAATGAAGTCCTTGTTAATTCCAATGCTGTAAATTTTGTCACTGTATGCTTCTAATATCATATGAACTTTACTGTATTGATCTGTTTCTGCATAGAAATCTAGTAATTTTGAAAGGATGTTGGAAAATAAATTTTTGTCCTTATGATTTTCTGATAAACACAAAGCATCTAATAAATAAGTTTCGCACAGATTAGTCTCATTAAGGTAGCTACATATATTTACCATACTAAATAATATTTTTGGCAACTCAAAACACTGCTCGCTTATGTTTTGAAGAGAGTTATTGGCCTTTGTATAGAATTCCATTACTTTAGCCATATCTTCCATTTCAATATATGTTTGTGCTATATTTATGTATGTGAGGCTTAGTTCTTCAGGGTCGCAATTTTCTTCTAAGACTTCTAATAATTTATTATAACTTCTAATTGCGCTATTGTAATTTTTCAACTCACAATTACAAATTCCTTCTAGTAACAATATTTTTTTTATTTCTCTATAATCACTAGTGGTAACATAATACTTTGCATCTATCAATTCATTTAAGCAGTTACCATACTCCTTTTTATAATAATAGGCTAGTCCACAATTATAATGAAATGCTCCCTTATATTTACTTGGTATATCATCCTGGGTAGATAAGGCAAAATTACATAATTTGATGGCTTCATCAAATTTTTCAGTTAAAATATAATTTGAAACAAGTTTTAAGATTATCTTATACCGTTCCTTCAAAAAAGGATGCTCATAGGATATCTCTAAGGCCTTTAGATAATAGTAATGCTCTCTATTTGAATCCTTAGCATTATAGAAAATGTCTCCCAATAATTCATAGATTTTAACTTTTTTATCAATAAAATTCCATTTATTCAGAAAGTTTTCAATTTCATTTAATTCTTCTAATTGGAATTGATAATCTTTTTTTTCTAACCTTTTGGTGAGTTTTTCTATATATTGATTAGCTTGTTTCCTAGCTTCATACCTTTCGGGGTTTAATATATCTTCTGGCTGTATATAGACGTCTAATCCCCTTTCATAAAGAATTCTATTAACGTTTATCGAAATAATATTGGCAACATTATGGTATATGGGAGTTTTATCATTTTCTATAAGGCTAATTAAATTTCTTGTAATATCTTTACCTGCTAGTTCATGCTGTTTTAAATTTAAATCTTTCCTTATCCTTTTAATATTTTCACCTACTGTAATGCTACTATCTCTCATAATTATCAACCTTTTCAGCGATATTTATAATTCTAAATCCAATTTCTATTAAATTACTTATTATGTATCAATTTATTTCTTTGTTAAAAATTATATGATCATGATAATTTTAGATAAATTATAACATATAGAAATATATATGTAAATACATTTACATAATAAAAATATATGATATACGAGTAGTGTTTGATAAATTAAATTAAAGTGCCAAGAGAGGTATAGTGGACTTATCATGCTAATTGAATTAATAAAAAAGCCATTGAGGCTTGATATGAGAAAATTGGAAAAAGGAACATCTTATATTAGAAGGAGATAAGCAGTTGTGATATACTATAGGATATAGAAATATTTAAAACATTATATTACATAGGATAAGGAGATGAGTATAATGAGTAAATATATTCCAACTAGGGAAGAGGCTTTTCAATTGTTAAAAGAATATAATAAGAGCGAAAGCTTAATAAAACATGCCTTAGCTGTAGAAGCAGTTATGGTACATTTTGCAGAGTTATTTGGGGAAGAAGATAAGGAAAAATGGGCTGTAATAGGCCTAGTTCATGATTTGGATTATGAAATGTATCCAGAGGATCATTGTATAAAAACTCAAGAGATTTTAAGGGAGAGGAATTGGCCAGAAGAATATATAAGGACCATAGTTAGCCATGGTTGGGGTATATGTACCGATGTTGAGCCTGTCGAAACTATAGACAAGGTATTATATACCGTAGATGAATTGACAGGGTTAATAGCAGCAACTGCGTTAGTTAGGCCAAGTAAAAGTATTTTAGATATGAAACCAAAATCTGTAAAGAAGAAGTGGAATCAAACTAGTTTTGCAGCAGGAGTGGATAGGTCCATAATCGAAAAAGGAGCTGAGATGTTAGGAATGGATTTAAATACTGTAATAGCTGAAACTATTAAGGGAATGCAAAAAGTTGCAGAAGAAATAGGCTTAAAAGGGAATATCGATTAAATTGTGAGTCGCTAATATGAAAGCGACTCTTTTTTTGATCTAATAAGTTACGAGTATAGATTAAATTTTGTCGGTGTGATGTAAAAAGCGAATCTGTTAATTTTTGAATGTATTTTAGAACATTCAAAAAATCCAGTGGGAATTATGTAATTCATCTTTTAAATATGCATTTTAGATGCTAATTATGACATTTTAGCAAAAAAATCCAATAAAAAAAATATTTTCATATATCATTATTAATGATGGACTATTTAATAAATTGCTTCAATTTGCATTATTATTTATAATTATTTTAAATAATAAGGAGGTTTAAATGGTATGTTAACGTTTATCATCGGTATCATCATACTTGTTGTTGGTGGTTTTATATATGGTGCGTACTGTGAAAAGGCATTTGGACCAGATGACAGACCTACTCCAGCTATTACTAAAACGGACGGAGTAGACTTTGTAGTAATGAGCAAGTGGAAAAACTCATTGGTAAATTTGTTAAATATTGCTGGGACTGGACCTGTTTTAGGGCCTATACAAGGAATTTTGTTTGGGCCTATAGCCTTTCTTACTATCCCCATTGGATGTATTTTGGCAGGTTCAGCCCATGATTATTTTGCAGGAATGATCTCCATGAGAAATGGTGGAGCTCAAATGCCAAGCCTTATTAGAAAGTATTTAGGAGACAAAGTTTTTAACTTCTACAACATTGTAATTTGGATTTTAATGTTATTAGTAGGTGTTGTATTCGTATATACACCTGGAGACTTAATCGTTAATGAAATAATCGGACAAGCACCACTATTTGACAATCCTGTAACTTGGGTTGTATATGTTGGAATATTTGCATACTATCTATTATCTACATTATTCCCAATAGATGCAATCATAGGAAGAATCTATCCTATATTTGGAGCAATACTAGTAATTTCAGCCGTTGGAATCTTTGGCGGAATTATACTAGGAGGACAGGGACAATATTTAACTAATATATCCTTATCATCAGGATTATTTGGGCATCATCCCAATGGATTACCATTTATACCAGTATTTTTCATAACTGTAGCTTGTGGAATTCTTTCAGGGTTCCATGCAACTCAAAATACGATGATATCTAGAACTGTGAAATCTGAAAAAGAAGGTAGGACTACTTTCTTCAATATGATGCTTGTAGAAGGTTTCATAGCTATGTGCTGGGCTGCAGGTGCAATGATCATGTTCAACAAAGGAACAGATATAGCAACTGCACCTACATTAATGGTTGGAATTATTTCAAAAGAATTTTTAGGCAGCATAGGTGGAATGCTTGCAATTCTAGGAGTAATCGTTCTTCCTATAACTTCAGGAGATACAGCTTTTAGAGGATTAAGACTTATGATTGCAGAACAATTTAAAATCGATCAAAAGAATATTAAAAGGAGACTTTCATTAACTCTAGGGATATTTATTCCTGCATTTTTCATATTAATTTGGGCAAAGGCTAGTCCGAGTGGGTTCAATGTATTGTGGAGGTATTTCGCCTTTACAAATCAGTTTGTTGCAATTTTCGCTTTAGCAATGTCAACCATTTATCTAAGAATTCACGGAAGGAATTATTTTATAACCCTTATACCTGGAGTGTTCTATACATTTATTACTGCTAGTTTCATACTCCATGCGCCTATAGGTTTTGGATTGGAGTCAAGGCTTGGACTTGATCCTAATAGTTATGTATTATCCTATGCAGTAGCTGCCATTCTAACTGTAGCTTATGTATATCTTATCAAAAAGCGTAGCGATACAAATAAAGATGAAATACTACAAAATGTATTAGCATAATTATTAATATACTAAAAAACCCGTTTGTTTAAACGGGTTTTTTAGTATTATTATCTTCTCCACTTAGTACAAATGATTTTTTACTATCTTTATGATATAATATGATCAGGCTATATAATAGCAATAATTGGAGGTGGCAATATGGTAAATAGGATTAGATTTGCTAACCTACCTACTAGGATTGAAAGATTAAATAGATTAAGTAAGGAACTGGGAAGAAATATCTATATTAAGAGGGATGATGAAACAGGGATGGAGATATCAGGAAATAAGATTAGGAAACTAGAATTTTCAGTAGGAGAGGCTCTAGAAAATAATTGTGACTATTTAATTACCTGTGGTGGAATTCAATCAAACCATGCAAGAGCTACAGCAGCTGTAGCAGCAAAATTAGGCTTAGGTTCTTATCTAGTATTAAAAGGCGATGAAAATGAGGAAGCAGAGGGGAATTTATTCTTAGATAAATTATTAGGCGCAAAGATAAAATTTGTAACCAAAGGGGAATATAAATATAATAGAAAAGAAATAATGGAGGACATAAGGAAATCTTTAGAAGTGGAAGGTCATAAGGCATATATAATCCCTGAAGGAGCTTCTAATGGGATGGGTTCTTTGGGATATGTAAATGCCATGGAGGAAATTTTAGAACAGGAAAAACAGATAGATATTAAATTTGATGCAATAGTAGTTACAGTAGGCTCTGGTGGCACCTATGCAGGCCTATATTATGGGAATCGCGTAAATAATAACCCTGCAACTATCTATGGGTTTAACATCTGTGATACGAAGGAACATTTCCAACAGATAGTCCTAAAATTACTAGATGAAATAGCTATATATACTGGAAAAGGCATCGATGTAAATGAAGATGAACTACATATAATAGATGGATATCCAGGTTTAGGATATGCTTTAAATAGACCTGAGGAAATAGAATTCATCAATTATATTGCAAAGTTAGAGGGAATAATATTAGATCCAGTATATACTGGAAAGGCCATGTATGGATTGGTGGAGGAGATAAAAAAGGGCTCTTTTGATAAACATGAAAATATTCTATTCATGCACACTGGGGGAATATTTGGTTGGAATAGGGAACAAAGGGGATTGCTTAAGTAGAATGATCTTCATTTGACATATGAGTCAGAAAAGAGGGTAATTATGAAGAGGATAATATTTATATCGTTTTTTTTAATAATTCTTTTAGCAATTGCAGCATGTAGCAAGGAAGTAGCAGAGAAAATTGGCATAAGGGGTCAGATAACGGAAATCTATATAGATGAAGAAAATCTATTTATTCAAGGAATTCTAGTAGAAGGGGAAGTTGAAGAAGATACCATATATGATAGTGCTAATGTAACCATAAATGACGATACTAAGATACTGAAAGATGAGCAAGAGGTAACAGTGGATTATTTAGAAGAGGGGTTAACGGTTGAAGTCGTATTCGATGGGCCGGTAGCAGAATCTTATCCAGTTCAAGGGACTGCTAAAGAAATTATAATAATTGAATAGTAAAGGAGAGTCTCTATGTTTAAATTAGATCCTATTAAAAAGATGAATGAAGAGGAAAGACTAAAATATATGAATATGCTATTAAAATCCCAATTGAGTTCAGAGAAAGATGATATAGCCAATTTATCTAATGCATCAGCTATTATCATGGCCTGTGTAGAAAGGCTAAATTGGGCTGGATTCTACATATTAAGAGATGGAGAGCTAGTTTTAGGACCATTCCAAGGCCTTCCTGCTTGTAATAGGATAGGAATAGGTAAAGGAGTATGTGGAACAGCTGTAAAAACAAAAGAAATCCAATTGGTTCCAGATGTTCATCAATTCCCAGGACATATTGCTTGTGACGAAGCTTCTAATTCTGAATTGGTCATCCCAATTATTAAGGAAGATAGGGTTTATGGAGTACTAGACTTAGATAGTCCAGAAAAAGGTAGATTTACAGAATTAGAGAAGGAATACTTTATAAAATTTGTGAATATTTTAAACGAATACATCGATTGGAACAATGTTTAGTCAATAGAAAAAGGTGGTAGTCCTAGGCATACTTATAAAGAACAGCATTTTCGGCTCCAGATTTGGCCAATATCACGATAAGGGAAAAATAGGTTTGTAAACTTGCTTCGCTCAAACAGTACAAACCTAGACAATTTTTTCCCTTAGTTGGATACTTTTTGAATCTTTAATTGGAGGTGGTGTTCTTCTCAAATATGTTGTGACTACCACCAAGTTTTGATATTTATATATAGATAATTCACAATTTATAAACACAAGTGTCACTGTTGCGATTCGAAATGCATAATTTGTGTAGATGAGCTACACATTACTCTATTTTCCTAACCTCAACAATCTCTTGTATTACATCATATTCGTCATGGAATACGGGTCTATCTAAATATTCCATCTCCCCTTCTTGATTATCATAGGGGTCTTGCCTTAAGAATTTCTTTTTTGGATAGAAATTGTAATGGAATTCAGAATTGGCTACCATCCTAAAGGGATCTACATGTCCAAAATAGAAATTCCATCGCTTTTCATTCTTATTTCTAAGCCCACTTCCACCGAAGGAAGGGTCAGCAAACAGCCAGCCATAAGGTTCAATATAAAACTCTGCCCAGTCATGACAGCCTATATAATTAGGATTTACTACCAACCCAGATTGCCATCTTGCAGGGATTCCAACTATTCTACATAGGGTAATAAATAACATGGCTTGAATGCCACAATCTCCTTTTAGATTATAAGCTGCATATTCAGGAACATTGATAATGGCGGCATATTGTCTAACATAGGAGTATTGAACATTTTTAGTTATATAGTCGTAAATTTTCCTAGCTTTAACCAATGGGTTGCTTTCACTGCCAACAATTTCTTTAGCTAACTCCCTTAGAAAAGGAGAAAATCGAATATGGGGTAGATACTCTTCTGTATAAAAGGTTGGCTGATTTTCAGAAACCTTAGCTTTCTCTAGTTTCCTATATTTGATATAGCTTTCATAGGAATATTCAACGGTAAACTCATCGTCACCTTTGACAATCTCTTCAAAAAAAATGGTTCTTTGAGGGTGTTCTTCGTAGGAGATAGCCTTTGGTTCATGGGATGTGCTAATTATATTAATATTTTTTATCTGTTGAGCTTTTCTTGGTATAGGCAAGTGGACTAATATTTTTTCTCCTTTTCTAGCCAAATTCCTTTTTAGTTTTAAACCAGTTTTAACATGGAAGAAATATTTAACTTCACCTTTATTCATTATTTCATCTATGGTTTCATCAAGTATGCTAGCTGGTTCTTCTATAGGCTCAAGAAGCCTAGACTTTAAAGTAGGATGGACTCTTAAGGAGTTTTGTAAGAATCTCTTATGAAGGGTAATTTTACCATCTATGTAAATCCAATCAGCATATCTATTATCCATTAAATATTCCAATTCTTCCTTGGTAAAATTCTTTATTTTGCTTTCTGCTAAAGATAGGGCTTCATCAAAGGTATATATGTAATCTTGTTTAAGCCTTCTAATTCTATCTTTTTCAAAGTTAAGCCTGTCCTTTAATATTTCGGGGATATTCCTTGTCATATATAGGTTAATCAATTCTAGTGCCTTTGAATAGTGACCATATATGACTAACCGTTCTACATCTTCTGGTAAACCTACCATTAAGGACTCCAATTTATTCATTAATAACCCTCCAAATATTATATTTTTATATATTATATAGAAAATTAGCAGAAAATAAAAGTATATATGCTAGAAAAGGCTTTTATCTTTAATATCGAAGAAATAGTGCTAAAATATCGATTGATTTTTTGTATATTATATGATAAATTGAGCATATATAGTGTACTGACCAAAGATGAAACACAATATATTGAGATTGGAGGGGGATTATGCTTAAGGTTGAAAAAAGAAATGGTATGATAGTTGACTTTGATGGGAAAAAGATTATTAATGCTGTATGCAAAGCTATGGTAGAGACGGAAGAAGGGATAGATGAGGGAATAGCAAATAAGATAGCCCAGGAAGCCTACGAAACCTTTAAGGACTTAGATATAGTACACATCGAAAAGATTCAGGACTTCGTAGAAGTACAGCTGATGAAATTAAGACCCGATGTAGCTAAAAAATATATTCTATATAGGGAAGAAAGGGCAAGGCTTAGAAAACATGGTTGGGATATGACCGATCTCCAAAGGGATATCTATGAGAAGAAGTATAGATTTGAAAACGAGAGTTTTGATGAATTCCTAACCAGGGTAAGTGGAGGAAATAATTATATAAAGAAGGCCATTAAGGATAAGAAGTTCATGCCGGCAGGAAGAATATTGGCTGGAAGAGGAATGGATAAGTACGGCAAAAAGATGACCTTGAGCAATTGTTATGTAATGCCTAAGGTAGAGGACAATATAGAATCTATATTTGATACTGCAAAATATATGGCCCGAACCTATTCCTATGGAGGTGGAGTAGGCTTAACTTTATCCAAACTTAGACCTAAGGGAGCTAAAGTAAATAATGCAGCTAGTACTACTACGGGGGCAGTTTCCTTTATGGAATTATATTCTCTAGTTACTGGGTTAATAGGTATGAGGGGAAGGCGAGGAGCTTTAATGCTTAACCTAGATTGCAATCATCCAGATATTGAGGATTTCATAAATGTTAAAAACGACCTAAGCAAGGTCAGATTTGCAAATATATCTGTAAATGTGACCAATGAATTTATGGAAGCGGTAGTTGATGATAAGGAATATGAACTGTATTTTTATGTGGAGGCTACAGGGGAAGAAATTAGAAGAAGAATAAGAGCTAAAGATCTATTCAGGAAGATTGCAAAAAATAATTGGAATATGGCGGAGCCAGGAATGCTTTTTATAGATAGAATAAATTCATGGCATTTGATGAGTGAAGATGATACCTTTGAATTTGCAGGAGTTAATCCCTGTGCTGAAGAAACTTTACCTCCTTTTGGAAGCTGTAATCTATCCTCAATAAACTTAAGCGAATTCGTCAAAAACCCATTTACCGCTAAAGCCGAATTTGATTATGCAAGGTTTAAAGAAATGGTTAGGGAAGGGGTAATATTCTTAAATGAGGTATTAGACGAAAACATGAATCTTCATCCACTACCTCAGCAAAGAGAGATGGCAAGGGAATTAAGACAAATTGGTCTTGGACTTATGGGAGTTGCTGATATGTTCATTAAAATGGGTATTAGATATGGCAGTCAAGAATCTTTAGATTTAATTCATAAAATTGGGAGGGTATTGGTAAATGAAGCATTAAGACAATCAGCCCTATTAGCTAAGGAACATGGACCATTTCCAAGATATAGAAAAGAAGCAGTATTAAAATCCCCGTTCTTACTTTCTAATGCAGATGAGGATGTATTAGACCTTATTGAGAAATATGGGTTGAGAAATAGCCAACTGTTAACTATTGCACCAACGGGAAGTATTTCCACATTAATAGGCTGTAGCAATGGTTTAGAGCCTATATTTCAAATATCATATACTAGAAAGTCTGAGTCCTTGCATCATGAAGACACCTATTATAAAGTATTTACACCAATAGTGAAAGAATATATGGATAGACATGGCATTTCAAGAGAAGAAGATTTGCCCGATTTCTTTGTAACCACATCTAACTTAAATTATAGGGAAAGGATAGATATACAAGCAGCTTGGCAGCAATATATAGATGCTAGTATTTCTTCTACAGTAAATGTTCCCAATGAATTTACCGTAGAAGAAGTGGAGGATTTATATATATATGCATGGGAAAAAGGATTAAAGGGAATTACAATCTATAGAGATGGTTGTGCAAGAGAAGGGATACTTATAACGGATAAGAGCAAATTATCTAAATTGGAAAGGATCGAGAGGTTAAGAAAGGAATTAGATGAATTATTGGTAGAACAATTAAAGGAAGATCCGGATACCTGTCCTATGTGTGGAGGCAAACTAATTCATAGTGGTGGGTGCTCCGAGTGTCAAGATTGCGGATATAGCCCTTGTTCTATTTAAAGATAATGGCCAGCTATTTGGTAACAAGGTTGTAAAAGCCAAATGGCTGGTTTTTAGTATATAGTAAGTTTTTTTATCCTTTAAAGTGTAGTATAATAAAAATAATAAAACAACTTAAAGGAGATGATTATGGTAACAATCGAAAAATTGGCTGAAATACTTGCTACTAGTAGTAAAGAAGCCGAAAAACTTTTGATAGAACCTTATGTGGATGTTTTTTTTCAAAGGGAAAGAATCTCACCTAAAGGAGATGGAATTATATCTAATAATTCTTGGATAAATCAATTCTATCAAGAAGATAATCTAATAGTAATGAAAAAGCTTTTAGAAGAAGGGTATATGGGGAAAATAGACCTAATCTACATAGACCCACCCTTTTTCACTAAAACCAAGTATAATAGTAAAGTATTTTTATACCATGAGGAAGGAGAAGACATAATAGAGTATTTTGCCTATGATGATACTTGGGAAGATGGGCTCTCTTCTTACCTTAAAATGTTATGTACTAGACTATTTTTAATGAAAGAGCTACTAAGCAATAAGGGAACTATATACGTCCATTTAGACTATAGAACTGTTCATTATGTAAAAATTATAATGGATCAAATATTTGGAGGAGAAAATTTTCTAAATGAAATAATATGGGCATATAAATCTGGAGGCGTGAGTAAACGATATTATTCCAGAAAACATGATAATATATTGGTTTATACAAAGGGTAAGAATTATATATTTAATCCTCAAAAGGAAAAGTCTTATAATAGAGGTTTTAAGCCTTATGGTTTTAAAGGGGTTAAGGAATATAAAGATGAACTAGGCTGGTATACCTTGGTCAACTTAAAAGATGTGTGGCAAATTGATATGGTAGGCAGGACCTCAAAAGAAAGGGTAGGTTATGACACCCAGAAGCCAGAAAAGCTTTTGGAGAGGATAATACTAACATCCTCTAGTGAAGATTCATTAGTAGCAGATTTTTTTGCAGGTAGTGGAACCACCGGAGTGGTCGCAGATAGACTCAATAGAAAGTGGATAATGGCTGATATGGGTGCCCAATCCTCCTTGACCACAGTGAAAAGATTAGTTGAGAATAATTCCACTCCTTTTTACATATATAAACCCAATATAAGAGAAGAGAAAGTAGGAAAATTATGTTTAAAAAGAATAGGAATTGAAAAAAATAAAGGAATTAATGGATTACATATAGAGTTGGATAGATATGAAGTGGATTTAAGCAAAATCAATATAAAAGATAAGGATAGAGAGCGTATAAATGAGATATGGACGAAAAATTCCCTATCATTATTGGACTTTATTGGTATCGATACAGATTATAAAGGCAATTCACCAAATTTAAGATGGCAGTACTATAGAAATAATAAGCGAAATTTAGATTCTATTATTAATATAAAAATCGATGAAATTAAAGAAGGCCAGAAGATATTTATTAGGTATGTGGACGTTTTTGGTAACGACAACTTCATGATATATAAAATTGGCAATGACAAAACCATTTTAAATGTATTGAACTAGAATTAGAATGTAAAAGCTATTTGGAAAGGGTTGATACTTTGTCATACAAGAAGATCATAGAAAGAGCAAACGATAGGCTTATGGCCATGGCTGAGCTAACGGAGGATAGCTATTTTAATAAAATACCTAAAAATAAGATAGGTTATTTCATCAATGAATCCATTAAAATAGGTATTGAAACCGCCCAAAAATTTATGGGAAAATATAACTCTCTAGAGGAGTTCTGTGAAGATAAAAAGGTTAAAATAGAATTGGATACAGATGAATATGGCTTTGAAATGATAAAGCTTAGGGGAAAATATAATGAGGAAAAGGAAACTATCATAATGTATCATAATTCTATAAAGAGGATGGAAATAGCCTATAATGAATTGGGAATTAACTTTTTAAACTACGATACCATCTATAAGATATTACTAGCCCATGAAGTGTTTCATCTTATAGAAGTCAAGGAAATTGGGAAGACCTATGAAAAATTAGAGGATATCAATATATTCAAATTAGGACCTCTCAAAAAATTCTATCCCATAGTAAAAACCAGCGATATAGGAGCAAATATTTTTGCTAAAAAGTTTTTAAACATATCCTATCACCCTAAGGTGCTTAACTACCTCTATATTTGGGGAGCAGGAATTATAGACAAGAATAAGTTAATAGATTATTTTGATGAGCTAGATCAGAAACTGAATAAATCTCATTTAAACAGCAGCTTAAAATAAGCACTAACCCAGTAGACTGAGTAATCTACTGGCTTTATATTTTTTAGAATATTGTTGGAAGGCTAAGATAAATAAAATTGGCATCAATTGGGAATTGAGATTATAAACATGTAATATATAAGCTTATGGGAGTCTGGCACTATTTCTTATAAAGATATTGTGCTCATCGTATTTGGCAAACATTTCTTCCTCATACTTTGAGGCTGTATTTTATTCTATATAAATTTATACTGCTAAGTAGGGTAAATGACCCCCCTATTCCAAGTAAACCGCTTATAGTTATTCTTACATTATTCAAATTTACTATTTTTCCAAAAGTTAATCCAAATATTACGATAATAATACCTGCTATTAGGAAAATAGTATTAGTACTTTTACTTTTTTTTATACTAATTCTTCAATCTCCTCATAAATAAAGATATCTTCAATTTTTTTATAAAAATATCTTGCAATTTTAAAGGCTAAAATAAGCAATGGATTATATCTTTTATTTTCAATTGAGCTGATAGTTTGACGAGATATCTTTAATCCTTTGCTAATTTTTCTTGTTTAATACCTCTTTCTTTTCTTAGTTTCTAGTAAATTGTTTTTCACAATTTATAGTTCCTTTCAAATGATGTAATGCGATCTTTACATTTATAGCATATCAATTGTACCAACAAATATTAAGTTTGTTTTATAAAACAGGAAAGTTTAAAAATATTGATTGCTGGCGATAAAATTTTATCCATCTTTAGGGTTATTTTAGGGTATGATATGTATTAGGAATTAAAACTGGGATGAAAGGATGATTTGATGACAAGAGTACTAGAAGGATTAAAGCCTGAAAGGGTTTTTTACTACTTTGAGGAAATTTCTAAAATTCCTCGCTGCTCCTTTAAGGAGGAGAAAATAAGCAATTTCTTAAAGAAATTTGGAGAAAGCCATAAGCTTGAAACCTATCAGGATGGAGCCTTAAATATAATCATCAAAAAGCCAGGGACAAAAGGATATGAAAACAGCCCTACAGTGGTGCTGCAAGGCCATATGGACATGGTATGTGAAAAGGAAGATGAAGTGAACCATGACTTTTCTAAAGACCCTATCAAGCTAAAGGTTGAAGGCGATTTCGTAAAAGCCCAAGGTACTACCCTAGGAGGAGATAACGGCATAGCTGTGGCCATGGCCCTAGCTATATTAGAATCGGAAGACATACCCCATCCTCCCTTGGAAGTACTTATAACTAGCAATGAAGAATCGGGAATGGATGGAGCTAAAGCTTTAGATCCCAAATTAATCAATGGAAGGATATTAATAAATATTGATTCAGAAGAAGAAGGGGTTATTTTGGCAGGCTGTGCTGGTGGGGAAAGAAATAAAGTAAGACTTCCCATAAGCTGGGAAGTTTTAGATTTAAAAAATAAAGCAATATACTCCATTACCGTTTCCGGACTTTTGGGAGGGCATTCTGGGATGGAGATTGATAAGGGAAGAGGGAATGCCAATAAAATAATGGCAAGGGCTTTGTCCTTTATAAAAGATGAATGCGATTCTTTATGCTTAGCACATATAGAAGGAGGCTCTAAAGCTAATGCAATACCAAGGAATGGAAATGCCATAATAATTTTTGAAAAAGAAAATGAAGACAGAATTTTAAAGGCCATAAAAGCTGTAAATGAGCTAATTCAAATGGAATTAAGAAATACGGACCCAGATTTTAAATTAATAGTGGAAAGGGTAGAAACTAAGATTGATAAAGTGTTATCAGAGGATACTTTTAATAGGCTTATATCTATGCTGACTTTAATTCCAACTGGAGTTGAATCTATGAGTAGGGAAATAGAAGGTTTAGTGGAAAGCTCATGTAATTTGGCTATAGTAAGAATAGAAGAAAACGAAATTATAGTAGAGTCCTCTATAAGGAGTTCAAAAGAAGTATTGAAAAGCAATATTAGCAAGCAAATAAAAACGGTAGCAGATATAATAAGAGCTGAGTGGGAAAGCTATGGTTCCTATCCTGCTTGGGAGTATAAAGAGGATTCTAAGATACGAGAAATATTTGAAAAGGTTTATAAAGACTTATATGGTACCGATATAAAGGTTACAGCCATCCATGCTGGATTAGAATGTGGCATATTTGCTGAAAAAATCCCTGATATGGATATGATATCCTTTGGTCCAAATATGTACGGAGTACATACACCAGATGAAAAATTAAGTATTTCTTCAACTGAAAGGGTTTATGATTTATTATTAAATGTATTAAAAGAGATAAAATAGTTAAAAATTATATATACATTTTAAATAATATAGTATATTATTAGCATATAGCCAAATAATTCCTTGAAAGGAGAATAAATATGACCAAAAATTATGATGAAAACCATTGCTGCAACCATGAAGGCTGTGATCATGATCACCATGAGGATATTATCTATCTCACTTTGGATGATGGTACAGAATTAGAATGTGAAGTTATTGGACTATTTGAAGTAGACGATGTTGAATACATTGCCCTGGCGCCAGTTGGTGATGATCAAGTATTTCTATACCGTTATGAGGAATACGAAGATGGATTTGACCTGATTAATATCGAAGATGATGAAGAATTCGACATAGTATCAGAAGCTTTTTATTCTCTCTTTGTTGATGACTTGGATGATGATTTTGAATATGATGACGAATTATATGAAGACTATGACGAAGAGGATGAAATATAGGTTCTTTTGAGCCTATATTTTTTTCTTTTTAGTTGGGCTAAATCTGGTATAATTAAACTAAGTATTTAGTAGAGGTGAATGTACAAAATGTATAAGCTAATTGCTATGGATTTAGACGGCACTTTACTTGATGATAGTAAAAATATTTCACAGGATAATATAGAATTGGTTGTAGAATTAATAGATAAGGGGTATGAAGTTGTAATTGCAACTGGCAGAAGGTATTGGTCTGCTAAGCAATTGGTAAAAGATATAAATAGGCCTTTGGTGATTTTGGCTAACAATGGGAATATTGTGAGGACTACAAAGAATGATAGTATAATAATCAAGAAATATTTGGATTTAAACGATTTTAGGACCTTAATTCAAGAAGGCAAAAATAGGGGGTTACATCCTATAGTTCATGTAGATGGATTTGAAGAGAACATAGACCTTATTATCGAAATGGATAAAACCAATGAAAACTATAATAATTATGTACCCAAGGGAGAAGAAAGATATAGGAAAGTAGAGAGTTATTTGGAAATGGAAGAGGATAGAATATTAGCAGTAGTCTATGCTGGAAGAAAAAAAGAGCTGGAATCTTTCCATTTGGATATAAATGATAGGTATCCCAACCGATATAACTCTCATATAATGGAAAATATTGCAATAGCAGAAGCACTATTGGAAATAATGAATCCGTTAGGTAATAAATGGTTAAGCCTATCTGAATATGCTAAAGAGCAAGGGATATCTTATGATGAAATTATTGCTATTGGTGATGATAATAATGACATTCAAATGATAAAAAATGCAGGTTGTGGCATAGCCATGAAAAATGCTTCTGAAGGAGTTAAAGAAGTAGCAGATATCATTACGGAAAAGGATAACAATGAATCGGGAGTAGCTTATGAATTGAGGAAAATTTTAGATCTTTAGGAGGGGAGTATGTCAAAATATAATTTTACTTTAAAAGAAACCGATGGGAAGGATATTTCCCTAGAGGATTTTAAAGGTAAAAATGTGGTATTATATTTTTATTCAAGAGATAATACAGCAGGTTGCACCACTGAAGCTGTTGAGTTTCGAGATTTGTATGATGAGTTTCAAAAATTGAATACGGTTATACTGGGTATAAGTAGGGATAGTTTAAAATCTCATGCTAAATTTAGGGAAAAGCAAAATATACCCTTTCTTCTTTTAAGCGATCCAATGGAAGAAGTCCATAATCTATTTGGAGTTATGAAGCTAAAGAAGATGTATGGAAGGGAATATATAGGTGTAGAACGGTCTACTTTCGTATTCGATAAAAGTGGGAAATTGGTAAAGGAATTTAGGAATGTTAAGGCTAAAGGTCATGCTGAAGAGGTATTATATTTTATAAGGAATGAATTGGAATTCTAAGATTGATTAGATAAGACAAATAATTAGAAAGGTGGAATAAGTGGAAATAACTGTATATAACGTTTATTCAAAATATCTAATGAAAAGGTTTGGTGAAAAGGTATATAAACTCCCTATAAGTCTTCCCCTTACCTGTCCTAATAGGGATGGATGTGTAGGAAAAAGAGGATGCATTTTTTGTGGGGAAGAGGGAGGTTCCTTTGAAAATCTTCCTAATATCCTTTCTGTTAGGGAACAGGTGGAAAAGAATAAGGAGTATATTAGCAAAAAGTATAAGGCTCGAAAATTTATTTCCTACTTTCAAAGTTTTACTAATACTTACTTGCCTTTTGAGAAATTCAAAAAGTATATTGAAGAATCCATGATAGAGGGAGTAGTGGGAATATCCATATCCACTAGACCCGATTGTATTAACGATAAGTATCTCGAATATCTAGCCCTTATTAAAGAGGAATGGGATATGGAAATAACCTTGGAATTAGGACTACAAACTGTAAATTACCATACATTAAAGAGGATCAATCGAGGACATTCCTTAGCTGAATTTATAGATGCTGTAATCCGATGTAAAAGATATGGGATTAGGACTTGTGTTCATCTAATATTGAATCTTCCTTGGGATAATATGGAGGATGTAATTGAAAATGCAAAGATTTTATCTGCTTTAGCTGTAGATGAAGTAAAATTACATGCTTTATATATAGTGAAAAATACTGAATTAGGAAAGATATATGAAGAAGGTAAAATAGAATTAATTTCCAAGGAAGAATATAAGGAAAGGGTAATTACATTTTTAGAGTATCTTGATGAAGATATAATAATTCAAAGGATTATTGGAAGAGCTCCTGAAGAAGATACAATATTTGTTAATTGGAATGAAAGCTGGTGGAAGATAAGAGACGAAATAGTAGAGGAGATGAAAAAAAGGAATACAAAACAGGGAACTAAATGCAATTATTTAAATGGGAAAGCCTTAAGAGGAAAAGATTTAAAGTATTAAGGCAGGATGTTTCCTGCCTTAATCTCTATCAGTGGATGGATTGAGTGTTGTTAGTGTTTCCAGGCCTAAAGGTTGCACAATCTGTTTCTTCGGTTGAGCTAGCATTTCTAGGTTGAATTTCTATTTTTGCAGCACTACATTGGTCACCGGAAACATAATAATGGCAGGTATTTACAACACATTTTACTCCTTCTAAAGGTTCATTATTTTTCTCTACACGCATGTTTACATTCTCTCCTTTATTTAAAATATAATTTATTTTGACTATAATTAGTTTGTGATTTTATAAATGATTTATACTTAAAAATCTATTCAAGGAGAATACTATGAGTAAATTTGAAAGATTAGATAAAATTTTATCCCATATGGGATATGGGAGCAGAAAAGATGTAAAGAGGATAATAAAGGAAGGTAGGGTATTAATAAATGGTGAAGCAATAGATAAGAATGATTACAAAATCGACCCATATAATGATAGTATAGTAGTAGATGGAATAGAAATAGAGTATAGAAAATATATTTATATTATGATGAATAAGCCAAAGGGTGTAATCTCATCAACTTTTGATCCAATAAATAGGACTGTAATAGATCTTCTAGAAGATGAATACTTGAGTTTTAATCTCTTTCCTGCAGGAAGGCTGGATAAGGATACAGAAGGATTATTGATTTTAACTAATGATGGGAAATTGGTCCATGAATTATTATCACCTAAAAAGGGAGTGGATAAGACTTATTATGTGGAGGTAGAAGGATTTGTTGATGAAAAACATATAATTCAATTTCAAGAGGGCCTAATATTGGAAGATGGATATAAAACATTACCTTCTAGATTGAAAATATTAGAACCAGGCTTTATTTCTAAGGTAGAATTGACTATCAAAGAAGGAAAATTTCATCAGGTGAAAAGGATGTTCAAAGCATTAAATATGGAGGTGGTTTATCTCAAAAGAATTAAGTTTGGCCCAATAGAACTAGATAAAAGCTTGAAATTAGGTCAGTATAGGGAATTAATAGAAGAAGAAATTAAATTACTGAAGGAAAAAAAATAAAATTGTGATATAATCAATTAAAAGCTTTAATTTAGATAGGGTGTTATAATTGGCACAGTTTAAAAGAAGGGGATTATTTGAAACTTTTTTTCAAAATAGGACTTCCCTGATAATCCAATATACAAATGGGGATATTTCTAAAAAAGAATTTTTGGAGTATAATTTTAACTTTGTGCAATCAATGAATATTAAGCCCTTTTCAAAAATCGATAGCTTTGAAAAAGGTATGTATAACTATCAATACTATAATGTATTAGCTAAGTATTATATTATGCTATCCAAGGATATAAAAAAGTTTAGAAAACATGATAAATACCATATTCATTATAAAAATATTGGTAATGAATACTATCACTTAAAGGATAAAGCAACCTTGGAATTATTGCGATTTTTGGAATTTAAGAATGTGGAAGCCTATTTTATTCAGGTAGAGTCTAAGTATTTACAGGATAAACTATACGAAATCGTATTACTAGATTATAAAGATGCTATATTCCATTCAACCAGTTCTTGGTTATTGGATATATTAAAGGAGGAAGGGGTTTTTATTGATGAGAAAAAAAAGTCACTTATAGATGAATATATCAACGAAAAATATTAAAATAGCAGCAAAAGCTGCTATTTTAAGATTGTAAAGATTCTATATGGGAAGTATTATTTAGTTAATTTTGGATGTACCCTTAGAAAGGAGATAAAAATGGAGTTTACAAAAATGGAAGCTGCGGGCAACGATTTTATTGTATTTAATGGATTTAAGTATAGAATTGAAGACTATGGGAGTTTAGCAAAACGATATTGTCATAGACATTTTTCCGTAGGAGGAGATGGAATACTAGTTTGTGAAAAATCGGATGTGGCTGATATTAAAATGATTTATTATAACTCCGATGGTTCAGAAGGGGAAATGTGTGGAAATGGAATAAGGTGTTTTTCTAAATATGCTTATGAAGAAGGATTGGTAGATAGAGAGGTATTTCAGGTAGAGACTTTAGCTGGGATTAAAACTATATGGCTGGAAACGGATACAAGAGGTTTAGTAAAAAGCATTAGAGTAAACATGGGAAGGCCAAATTTCAATCCAAAAGATATTCCTGTAAACATGGATAGGGATAAAGTGATAGAAGAAGCTATTAATGTAGATGGGAAGGATTTTGTATTTTCTGCAGTTCTTCTAGGGGTTCCCCATTTGGTCATATTCATTGATTACGTAGATAATATAGATATAAATGGGATTGGTAGTAAATTAGAGAATCATCCCCTGTTTCCATCAAAAATCAATGTAAACTTTGTAAAAATAGTAGATAAAAATAACATAGACATATATACTTGGGAAAGGGGGGCTGGAAGAACTTTAGGATGTGGAACTGGTTCCTGTGCCAGTGTGGTTGTAGGAAACTATTTAGGGAAATTGGGGAAAAAAGTCCATGTTAAAACTGAAGGTGGAGAATTACAAGTGGAACTAGGAAATAATGGAGAAATCTATATGAAAGGTGGTGCTAATAGAATATGTGATGGAAGGTTTTTAATTTAAATTGGATAATATGTAAGTTTTGGGCTATATATTGAAGGATTATAGCCTTAAAGCAATTTGGGATTATCAAATCAGTAATTATTTGCAATGTAAAACTACTAGAAATAGGAGGTATCTGTATGACAGAGACTAAAAAGAGTTTTTGGACTTATTATAGGTTTCCCATTATATTGTTATCATCTATAATAATAGGCAGTATAATAGGCCTTATTATGGGTGAAAAAGCCTCTATTTTTAAACCCTTTGGAGATATTTTTTTAAACATCATGTTTACAATAGTAGTACCATTGGTGTTCGTAACCATATCAAGTGCAGTATCCAGTATAGTAGACATGAAAAGGTTAGGTAAAATTATAGGAAATATGCTTTTGGTATTTATGGTTACTGGACTTATAGCTTCAATAATAATGATAGTTGTAGTGAATGTATATCCTCCTGCTAAAGGAGTAAATATCGCTTTAGAGGCAACAGAGGAGATAGCTCCCTTGAAGACGGGAGAACAAATAGTTAAGGCTATAACGGTTAGCGATTTTCCCGAATTAATATCTAGGAGGAATATGCTTCCATTGATAATATTTTCGATCTTCTTTGGGATATGTATTAGCTTATTAGGGGAAAAAGCAAAATCTATTTCAGATTTATTAAATCTATTGTCCGATGTATTCTTAAAAATGGTATCCCTTATTATGTACTATGCACCTATTGGTTTGGGAGCCTATTTTGCAGCGTTAATAGGGGAATTTGGACCTGAACTATTGGGTTCCTATGCAAGGGCCATGGTTGTTTATTATCCAATTTGCATTCTGTACTTTTTTATTGCCTTTTTCTTCTATTCCTACTTTGCTGGTGGAATGGAAGGAGTTAAGGTTTATTTTAAAAACATATTTCCCGTAGCAATTACTTCAATAGCAACCCAAAGTAGTATTGCTACAGTACCCGTAAATTTAAGTGCAGCAAAGAGAATAGGAGTACCAAAGGACATTAGAGATATTGTAATTCCCATTGGGGCTACTGCCCATATGGATGGCTCCTGCTTGAGTGCCATATTAAAGATATCATTTTTATTTGGTATATTTGGCATACCCTATAAAGGATTGGGAACTTTTATAACCTCCATAGTAATTTCTGTATTAAGTGGAGTGGTAATGTCAGGAGTACCCGGTGGTGGATTAATTGGAGAAATGCTAATAGTCAACCTATATGGATTTCCCCCAGAAGCCTTTCCAATTATTGCAACCATTGGCTACCTAGTAGACCCACCAGCCACTATGATAAATGTAACAGGAGACACAGTGGCTTCCATGATGGTAACAAGGATTATCGAAGGAAAGGATTGGCTGCAAAAGAAGCTAACCAAAGGAGAAAAAGCATAATAATAAGGATGAAGGTTTTGCCTTCATCCTTATTTTGTTAGGATTCCTATTATATCTTCTATAGAAAGACCTCTTTCTATTTCGTACTCTCCAGATTTTAACTTTGTTTCCATCTTTAATTCAATAACTTTATTTAAAAATTCATTCTTATTATTGATTAAACCATTAGCTACCAGAATATCACCTATTTCTGGAGGTAAAGTCCCTGAAGGGATAGTTATCTTTACCAACTCCTTAATTTCCTCTGCATCTATATTATTCTGCCCATTGTCACCTGTGTTTTTATTTCTATTATCTATAACATCATTATTTGGATTTTCTTCAATGTCAGTATGTCTATTCTCATCATCCAGATTGTTTTCAATCTCGTTGGTAGGCTTATTTACAATGTCATCAACAGCGTCCTTAGCAAACAACCCATCTAATCGCCAATTTATTATTAGTACAACCGTTACAATTATGAAAACCATTACTATGTAATCAATACCATCGTATAGCAGATCCTTTAATTTTTCAATAAAGTTTTTCACAGAGTCCACCTCTTTTAATCCGTTTTATATGGAGAATATGTTTTCTTATTTTATTGTTTATAATATAATTATAACATAAGAAATAGAAAAAGGTGAGGAAAGTTTGAAAGAGTTAAATATTAGCAAGAATGATAGTGGTCAAAGAATAGATAGATTCTTAAAAAAATACCTATCTAAAGCACCATTAAGTTTTATTTATAAGATGATTCGAAAGAAAAATATTAAATTGAACAACAGCAAAACTACTCCTGACACAATAATCTATGAAGGAGATACCATACAGTTATACTTATCCGATAATACTATAGAAAAATTCATAGAAAAAGATCAAATGGATAAAAGTTCTTTAAGGCTCAACATAATCTATGAAGATGAGAATATAATTTTGATAAATAAGCCAGTGGGGATTTTATCTCACTCTGCTAATAAGGAGTATGGTAACAATATAGTAGATGGTATGGTTCATTACCTTTATAAAAAGGGAGAATACTGTCCTAGGATTGAAAAGACTTTTACCCCAGCTATTTGTAATAGGTTAGATAGAAACACCAGTGGGATAATTATAGGGGCCAAAAATTATGGAGCTTTAAAGCTAATCAACCAAGCAATTAAGGATAGAAATATCGAAAGGTATTATAAAACCATAGTCAAAGGGGAAATAAAAAAAGATGGGATTATGGAAGGGTATTTGGTAAAAGATGCTGAATTAAATAAGGTGGAAGTAACCCTTGGGAAAAAGGAGGATTCAAAGAAAATAACAACGAGTATAAAAGTTATTGCCTTTTCACCCCCCTATACTTTACTTGAAGTGCAGCTTATAACGGGTAGAACCCACCAGATTAGAGCACATTTGGCTTCTATTGGCAATCCAATAATTGGAGATGTGAAGTATGGTAGCAAAAGTATTAATGAATATTTTATGAAAAAATATGGACTGAACTACCAATTACTCCATAGCAATAAAATTAAATTTAATGAAATAGGTGAACCATTAAGCTATTTAAATGGCAGGGAATTTACAGCAGAACCGGGTAAAAAGTTTACTCAGATAGAAAGAGAACTATTTGGTTTATAATGGGAATTGGAGGTAGGTAAAATGAATGAAAGGATTAAAGTAAATGTTGAAGGAAAAGGGGAATTTGTAGTAGAAAGGGGAATTAAACTAGAGGACATATCTAAACAGCTTTTTGGAAAGGATTATAAGAATTATCTAGGCGCAAGAATTAATAATCAAATATACCATCTACAGAAGAAAATTCACGAAAATGTGAATATAAAATTTTTATCCCTGAAAGATGAAGATGGAAATAAGATATATGCTAGGACCATATCTGCCATATTCATAATGGCATGCGAAGAGATATTTCCCCAATGTACAGTTAAAATAGAACATTCTATAGGGGATGGTCTTTATGCTGAATTACAAGGGGGAAAATCCATAGGTTTTAGTGAGATTGAGATGATAAAGGATAAAATGGTGGCTATAATAGAAAAGGATCTACCTATAATTAGAGAAAAGGTACCTGCAGAGGAAGGTATTGCCTTGTTTGAAAAACAAGGCTATTATGATAAGGTTAGGCTTTATAAGACATTAGAAAGGGAAGAGATTCAAATTTATAGGATTGGAGATCACATCGATGGGTTTCATGGCTATTTAGCTCCTTCTACCGGTTATGTAAGATTATTCGATTTAAAATATTATTATCCTGGGGTTATAATTCTATTTCCAAATAAGGACTCCATAGACAATATCCCTAAATTTAAGGAGCATAAAAAATTAGCAAAGGTATTTAAAGAAGCCAATGAATGGGCTAGTATATTAGATTTAGCTTTTTTAGGTTCCTTAAATGAGAAAGTATTAAATGGAGAAATTGGAGAAGTTATTCGAATATCAGAAGCCTTACATGAAAAAAAGATTGGGCATATAGCAGATGAAATTTGTAAAGATGATGATATTAATATAATCTTAATAGCGGGTCCTTCATCTTCAGGGAAAACTACCTTTGCTCAAAGGTTGGCGATACACTTAAAAGTCAATGGGAAAAGACCGATAGCTATCTCTGTAGACGACTATTTTGTGGACAGGGATAAGACTCCATTGAATGAAAAAGGAGAATTCGACTTTGAATCTATTGAGGCCATAGATTTGGAAAGGTTAAATGAAGATTTAGTAAGATTGTTGGAAGGGCAGGAGATTGAACTGCCAAAATACAATTTCATCACCGGGAAAAGCGAAAATTCTGGTGTTAAAATCAGAGTGGATAAAGATCATCCTATTATAGTTGAGGGAATCCATGGATTAAATCCCAGATTGACAGAACATATTCCGGAAAAGAATAAGTTTAAAATTTATATTTCAGCCTTAACACAGCTTAACATAGATGCCCATAATAGGATTACTACCACCGATACTCGGTTTATTAGAAGATTAGTAAGAGATAGTAAATTTAGAGGTAATGATGTATTTAGGACCTTTGAATTATGGGGAGGGGTTATTAAAGGGGAAGAAAAAAACATATTCCCATACCAGGAAGAGGCAGATGTCATGTTCGATTCAGCTTTAGTATACGAACTATCAGTTCTGAAGAAACACGCTATTCCTCTTTTAAGCACTGTGGACAATAGCAGCCTCTACTATTCGGAAGCCAGAAGATTATTACAATTTTTAAAGTATTTTATCGATATTGAAGACGAAAGCTTGATTCCACCTAATTCGATATTGAGGGAGTTTATAGGTGGTGCTGATATTAGTGTTCACTAAATAGGGGGTGATTAAGTTGAAGGAATTATTGGTTAGATTAATTGAAAAGAACCGTCCTACTGCAAATAAAGGGCAGATAGCTGATTATATACCTGCTTTAAAAAAAGCGGATCCGCGGGATTTAGGTATATGTATACTTGATATGAGTGGTAATATATGTACTGGGGGAGATTATAATAAGAAATTTACAATGCAGAGTATATCCAAAGTAGTAGCATTGATATTAGCATTGATGGATAATGGAGAAAGTATATTTAATAAGGTAGACATGAAAGCAACTGATGAACCTTTTAATTCCCTTTATAAATTAGACCTGCCCCATGGGGTTAAACCTGCTAATCCCATGATAAACGCTGGCGCCATAGTTACTACCTCTCTAATAAAGGGGAATGGAGAAGAGAAATTTAACCGATTATTGGAGTTATTGAAGAAAATTACGTCTAATAAATCGCTTAAATATAATGTGGAGGTATTCCAGTCAGAAAAGACTACAGCCGATAAAAATAGAGCTATCGCATATCTATTAAAAAATAAAGGCCTTATTGAAGAAGACGTGGAAGAAATACTTGATGTTTATTTCAAACAGTGCTCCATTGAGGTGGACTGTGTAGATCTAGCAAAAATTGGAATATTTCTTGCCAATAAGGGACGAATCTTAGAGACAAATGAAAAGATAGTGGATGAGAAGACAATAAATTACGCTTTAGCAATTATGACTACTTGTGGCATGTATGATTATAGTGGTGAATATTTATCCCATGTAGGTATTCCATCCAAAAGTGGGGTTTCTGGAGGAATTTTAGCTGTAGTGCCTAATCGATTTGGAATAGGTGTTTATGGTCCTGCTTTAGACGGACATGGAAATTCCGTAGCAGGTATGGAACTTTTGAAGGATTTATCCAATCATCTAAATTTAAGCCTATTTAGCTGAAAAAAGGTTTTATTGAACTGGGGGTATATGGGTGAAGGAAAAATGGAAAGTAATAGTCATCATTACATTGTTTTTAATAGCCTTTGTGCTTTTCAAGGTGGACCAGAAACTTAACGGAAAAGAAACGGGATATAAGTTTAATGCAGAAACTGATGAAGAGGTCAATGTTGATACACTAGAAGTTCATAAGGAAGTTGGGCTATATACTATAGAAGACCCAGAATATTGGATAGAAAGAATAGTTCAGAGTGATTTGCTTTTAATGAATTCATCAGAGATAAAAGATTATAATAAAGATAATTTTCACCAATTAGATTATCTGGTAGACATAGAAAATCACAAAGATACTATAGAAAAGACCCAATTGGAAGAAATTATTAAAATGGTGAGCAAAAAACCCGCAGAACTTAGATTCGATAGCCAAGGGAATGTAATGGATGAAGGCTATTTTAATGGGCTAATGAAGAACCTAAACCTTGAATCCATTCCCCATAAAGTGAGTATGAAGTATGGAGTAACGGTTAATAGGACGGTGTTGAGAACCTTTCCAACCTACGAACCATCCTATAAGAAGGAAGGAAATATTGAATTCGATAGATTTATGGAAACAGCCATCTATCCTTGGGAACCATTAGCAATTTATATAGAATCCGCCGATGGAGAATGGTATTTTGGAAGGATATATAATTATTTAGGCTGGATACCTAAAAAGGATGTGGCAATTGGAGATAAAGAAAATATTTTCTACTATGTAAACTGGGAGCCTTTTTTAGTTGTTATAGATAGGCAAGTAAATTTAGATGGAGTAGTTTTGGATATGGGGGTTAGGATTCCCTTAATAGGCGAAGATGAAGAGGGTTATAAGGTCTTGATGCCTATTAGGAGTGAAGAAGGAAAGTTTGAGGTTTTAGAGAAAAAACTTCCTACTTCGAAATCCTTTTACAAGGGTTATCTTCCCTACACCAAAGCAAATATTATCAAGCAGGGTTTTAAATTTCTAGGAGAGGAATATGGCTGGGGAGGAATGAATAATACAAGGGATTGTTCAGCCTTAATCATGGATATTCATAGAACCTTTGGCATAAAGCTTCCTAGAAACTCTATTGAGCAAGGTATGGACTCTCTAGGAAAGGTTTACGATAAGGGGAATTTTCCTCCTGCTAGCGTATTATATATGCCTGGGCATATTATGCTGTACTTGGGAGAAGATGAAGGAATAGGGTATATTCTACACCAAGTAGCAGGATACTACGAAGAAAGTGGGGAAGGATTAAAATACGTGGAAGCCATGAAAACCATAGTAACACCCATAACCATAAAAACATCTACTGGAAAAACCTATCTAGAAAATATTGTAATCTGTAAGGAATTTGTAAAAAAATGATAATTCCATATAAATTGAGTTATTAACTTGATAAATTAATAAATTAATTGAAAATTCATCAATCATTCAATATAAATTTATACTAGGAGGAAAATTGATATAGTGATATAATCTTAATAATATATGGAAAAGGTGGGATTTGACTGTGAAGATTGCACAAGTTCAAGTAGGGAAAATAAAAATACCTTTAAAGAAACCTTTTAAAACTGCCTTGCGAGAGGTTAGGGTATTAGAAAATGTAGTAGTAAAGATTACAACAGATACTGGTCATATAGGTTACGGAGAAGCTGCAATTACTCAGGTAATTACTGGAGATTTTATGGGTTCCATTAAAGGTGCTATAATCGATGAAATAGGGCCTAAATTGATTGGTAGATCCATAGAGGATTTTGAAAGTATAATAGACTTGCTACACAATTCATTAGTAAATAATACAAGCCCAAAAGCAGCTATAGATATGGCCTTATACGACCTCTTTGGCCAGCAATATAATGCTCCTGTATATAAACTACTAGGTGGATATAGGAATGAAATAATCACAGATATAACTATAAGTGTAAATGAACCAGAAGAAATGGTTGAAGATAGCATTAAAGCTGTAGAAAAGGGCTATAAAACTCTAAAGATAAAGGTAGGCAAGGATTGGAAAAAAGATCTAAAAAGGATAAAAGCCATTAGAGAGGCTATAGGATACAATGTAAAAATTAGGGCTGATGCTAATCAGGGTTGGAATCCTAAAGAAGCTGTAATGGTTATACGAAAGATGGAGGATGCAGGCTTGGATTTGGAGCTTGTAGAACAGCCCGTCAAAGCCTATGACATAGAAGGCCTTAAATATGTAACGGATAATGTTATAACACCAATATTAGCTGATGAAAGCTGTTTCTCGCCTTTAGATGCTTTGAAGATTATACAAAATAGAGCAGCTGATATGATAAATATTAAGCTTATGAAGACTGGAGGAATATATAATGCGCTTAAGATATGCAGTATAGCTGAAAGTTTCGGAGTAGAATGTATGGTTGGCTGTATGATGGAAAGTAAAATTGGTTTAACTGCCGCTTCCCATTTAGCAGCAGCTAAAAAAATTATCTCTAGATACGATTTAGATAGTCCAAATCTACTGGCTGAAGATCCTATTATTGGCGGAGCCCAATATAACGAATACCAAATAAGATTATCTGAAAAACCTGGGTTTGGATTTGAAAGTATAGGAAATATCATTTACGATTAAAGGGTGGTTAAATGCTTGTTAACTCTGATGACTATGTAAAGCTATTTACAGACATAATGTCTGAAGGTTTAATGGTCATTGATAATAATGGGATAATTCAAATTTATAATAATAAAGCAAAAGAAATATTTGGTATAATCAATAATCAACAAATAAGCCACGATGGAGGCAAAATAAATAGAGGAGATATAGTTATAATAGGTGACAATTCCTTAGGTAGGGATGATGGTGATTTAAATTCTAAATCCTTGGAATGTCTGGGAATAAGGGATAAAAATATAAAAAAAGGGGATGGATTAGTAGCTGTTGGATTATATAAAGAGGAAGGCATTCCACCCATATATAGATATGTAAGACCTGAAAATATGGAGGATACGCTGAAATTAAACGCAAAATTCCTAGGCATAGATATAAGGGTTGTTATAGATTTTGCTCATAAGGTCATTACCATAGAAGTAGATGGAGAAAAGTATTCCATGAGTTACATGAACGCCATTGGTCATATGGTGGTGTTGGATGAAAAGACTAAAAAAATGAAGTTTTACCAGTCCCAAGGTTATACTGCTAGAGGGGAAAGCATAAATGAGCTTTTGAAAGGTAACGATTTTAGAGCAAAAGGGAAGGATAATACTATACTCGATGTAATTGGAAAAGATATATTTGAAATACATAAAGGAAGTTCTACTATAGAAGATTTCTATAGGGTGGCAAGGGGAGAAAATATAACTTATGTAGATGAATTTAAGGAAATAAACGGAATACCAACCATGTGTACCCTACTACCTGTGGATAAGGATGGTAAAAGGATTGGTGCAGCTTTAAAGGTAGAAGATATTTCCGAAATAAGGCGTGTTATTAAAGAAAGGGATAAGGCCCTTTCAGAGTTGGACAAGATCGAAAGACAGCTTAATGAAGAGAAGTTATTAAAAAAGGCATTTCCAAGTTTCATAGGGGAAAGTAAGGAGATAAATCAAGTAAAAAGACTTGCTGTGAAAGCATCAAAGACCAATTCTACCGTTCTCATTTTAGGAGAAAGTGGTACTGGTAAAACTCTGCTTGCAAAGGCAATCCACGATAATAGCAAATTTAAAGATAAGCCCTTTGTCCATGTAAATTGTGGCTCTATACCAGCCACCCTATTGGAATCTGAACTATTCGGGTATGAAAAAGGGGCTTTTACAGGTGCTAGAAGTGGAGGAAAGATTGGATTTTTTGAAAGGGCTAATGGGGGTACCATATTTTTAGATGAATTGGGAGATATACCGTTAAATTTGCAGGTGAAATTACTTCAAGTTTTGCAGGATAAAAGTTTTTATAGAGTTGGTGGCACTGATAAAATAAATGTAAATGTAAGAATTATTGCTGCTACAAATAAGAACCTAGAAGAGGAAATGGTGGCAGGAAGGTTCAGGGAAGACCTATATTATAGGATTAATGTATTTCCCATTTGGATACCTCCTCTAAGAGAAAGAATAGAAGATATATATCCTTTGGTGGAAATGTTACTACCTAAAATATGTAAGGAAGTTGGAGTTGAGCAAAAGAGGATTTCTGGAGAAGCCCTTAATCTATTAACTAGATATAATTGGCCAGGAAATGTTAGGGAATTGGAAAATATACTTGAAAGAGCTGTTAACCTTTCTGAAAGCAATACAATTTTGACGAAACATATCATGATATATGTGAAGGAAAAGGATAATCGAAGGGGTAAGATTACCACATTAAAAGAGGCTGTAATGAGTTGTGAAAGGGATGCTATAAAAAAAGCTCTAGATTACTTTAAGGGGGATAAAAAGAAAACTATGAAAGCTTTAGGTATAAGTAAAACCACATTTTATGAAAAATTGAAAAAGTATAGGATTTAAGATACAATCCATATTGTAGGAATTTTCCGGTAATTTGGAAAAATGAAAGAAAATCTTCTTCTGATTGCAAAACAAGAGAAGTAAGCGTTTCCTATTTCTCTATGTTTGGTTCTATTATTCGGAATATTTTTAAAAGGGCAAAAATGAATATTCCGTTTAGAATTGTACAAACAGGTAAAATCATACAGATGAGAACATGGCATGCATTTTGCCATATTAATATAATAATATTTTAAAGGAGAGGATGGACCCTTTAAACTCATCTTCTAACCTATTAATATTATTGAGGAGGGAAATTATGAAGAGGTTAATTGCTTTGGCTTTGACCATGTTTATGATTATTTCTGGCTGTTCTAAAGGTGGAACTCAGACTTCGGGAGGTAATGTGGCAGAAGTACAAGAATATAGAACAGTCTATTCAGGGGAAATCACAACTTTAAACTATTTAGTAACTTCTACTACCAATGAATTTGCATTAGCTGCAAACTTAGTAGATACCTTAATTGATTATGATAAGTATGGTGTACCACAACCATGTCTTGCTACTGAGTGGGAAGTTTCTGAAGATGGATTAGTATGGACCTTTAAACTAAGGGAAGACGTTAAATGGGTAACCCATGAGGGAGAAGAATATGCAGAAGTTACAGCTCAAGACTTTGTAGATGCAATGAAGTATATTTTAAACCCTTCCAATGGGTCGGGGACTGCCAATATTGCATATAGTGTACTTAAAAATGCTGAAGAATACTATAATGGAGAGATAACAGATTTTGACCAAGTGGGTGTAAAAGCTGTAGATAAATATACTCTTCAATATACATTAAAAGAACCAACACCTTATTTCTTATCCATGCTTACTTATGTATGTTTCTTCCCAGCTAATGGACAGTTCTTAGAAGAAGTAGGAGATAAATTTGGAACCGACAATGTTAATTTTCTATATAATGGAGCATATATAATGGAGATTTTCGAACCACAAAATAGAAGGGTATTAATTGCTAATGATAGCTACTGGGATAAGGAAAATGTTCATATTAAGAAACTGGTTCAGACCTATAACAAGGAAGCAGCTACTTTAGCGCCAGAACTATTTTTACGCGGAGAAGTAGATTATGCTACTATTTCATCTGATATATTAGATGAGTGGATGTCAGATCCGGAAAAAGAAGCTATGGTAAGACCAAATAGAACTAGTTTCTATTCCTATTTCTATTGTTTCAACTTCGACCCAAGATTCCCAGAAGAGTATGAACCTGATAATTGGAAAGTAGTAGTAAACAATAAAAATTTCCGCAAATCCTTATTCCATGCCTTAGATAGGAAAGCTGCTATGTTAACAGCTGAACCCTATGATCCTGAAAAGAGACTTAGCAATACCATAACTCCTAAGAACTTTGTTGACCTAAATGGTGTAGATTATACTCAATTGAAAAGTTTAGCTAAATTTGCAAATACGGATTCCTTTAATGAAAAATTAGCTTTAGAATATAAGGAAAAGGCCTTACAGGAATTAGAAGGTAAAGCAAAATTCCCAGTTAAGATACTAATGCCTTATAACACAGGTGTAAGCGATTGGGCAAATAGAGCTCAAGTAATAGAACAGCAAATGGAAAACCTATTGGGCACCGATTATATAGATATTATAATCGATCCAAAACCACCAACAGGATTCCTACAAGAAGTAAGAAGGTCTGGGAACTATGCATTCCTAGAGTGTAACTGGGGACCAGATTATGCAGACCCTGAAACCTATACGGATCCGTTTAGCCCAGATGGAACCTATAATTGGCCTCATTTAGCAGAAGGGTATAAGGAAGCTAATGGAAAGAATACTTATGAGAACATGGTAAATGAAGCTAAAGCTGAGAGACTTGATATCGAAAAACGATATAAACTATTTGCAGAAGCTGAAGCATTTTTTATAGAAGAAGCTTTCGTAATTCCTTATGCAGTTGGTGGAGGAGGTTATTCAGCTTCAAGACTTAATCCATTTGAATCCCTATATTCACCTTTTGGAGTTTCAGGAGAGAGATTCAAGGGGCAAAAGGTACTAGCAAAGCCAATGAATTCACAAGAGTTTACAGAAGCCCTTGAACAATGGGAAAAGGAAAGGGCAGAAGCATTAAAGAAAGCAGCTAATCAATAATGGAAATAAGTTAAGGCGGCCTTTGGCCGCCTATCAACTAATAAGGAGGAGGAGTATGCTAAAGTATACGGTAAAAAGACTACTTCAATCTGTAGTAACACTATTTGTTGTAGTAACCATAGTATTTCTTCTCATGCGATTGATGCCAGAAGAAGGATATTTTGGAGAAGGATATGAGAAATTAGATGAAGCTCAGAGAGAAGCAATACTTACAAGTATGGGGTTAAGGGACCCTATACATATACAATTAATAAACTTCTATATAGACCTATTTTCAGGGGAGTTAGGTGAATCTATTATTTATAGGCCTAAGGTGCCTATTGTGGATATACTCAAAGCTAAAATTCCTTATTCAGTTAAATTCGGACTTGCTGCCATGGCACTTTCACTAATTGTAGGGGTACCTTTGGGAGTAACCATGGCTAGAAGTAAGAATAAATTTTGGGACAAATTAGGAACCGGTTATATAGTATTCATAAATGCAGTTCCAGCTGCTGTTTATTATCTTTTCCTTCAGCTGTACGTAACGGATATTTTCAAGCTTCCAATCCTCTTTAATCCAGATAGGCCAGCAAGTTGGATTTTACCAACCATATCCATGTCCTTAGGAGGAACTGCATCCTATGCCATGTGGATGAGACGCTATATGGTAGACGAGATTAATAAAGATTACGTTAAATTGGCAAGAGCAAAGGGATTGAGAGAAAAGACCATAATGGTAAAACATGTATTAAAAAATGCTATCGTTCCAATGGTACAGTATCTTCCAACCTCACTTTTGTACACCGTATCTGGGTCTATATATATAGAGTCCTTGTACTCCATTCCAGGAATGGGTGGGCTATTAGTAGATGCTATTCAAAGGCAGGATAATACCTTAGTGCAAGCGCTGGTTTTGATTTATTCGTCCATAGGTATAATTGGACTATTCTTAGGTGATATACTAATGGCTACCTTAGATCCAAGAATTAAGCTGGACAGAAAGGAAGGTGCAAGATAATGGCTAATTCAATGGATAATTTAGTAAATGGTTCAGTAGACAATACAAAGGATACAATAGATGATATAGATGAATCATTATTCGAATTTGCAGATTTTGATGAAATTGAAGCTGAAAAAACTGGATATTCCAATTATTCCTATTGGAGATCTACTTTTCAAGTATTCATGCAAAATAAAGTAGCAAAATTTCTTTTATTTCTAATGATTGGCTTGCTTGCTTTTACGATGATTCAACCTTATTTACCTGGGCAAAAGTCTCCTACTAAAATATATATAGATGAAAATACTGGAATGCAACTTAGGAACCATCCGCCTGATAAAGAATTCTGGTTTGGGACTAATTCTATTGGTCAGGACTTATGGGCACGCATCTGGAGCGGTACTAGAACATCCTTATTGATAGGTTTTTTTGTAGGCCTTTGGGAAGCCATAATAGGAATCATAGTAGGAACTGTATGGGGTTATGTTAGAAGGTTGGAGTCAGCTATAACTGGAATATACAATGTTTTGAACAATATTCCTACAACGATACTTCTAATACTCTTAACCTATATAATGAAACCCAGTGTATTTACAATGATATTTGCTATGTGTATGACAGGCTGGTTAAACATGGCCCGTTTTGTAAGGAATTTGATAATAATAATTAGAGATAGGGAGTACAATTTAGCATCTAGATGTTTAGGAACTCCTACAAGGAGAATTATAACCAAAAATTTATTGCCCTATTTAGTATCCGTTATCATGTTAAGAATGGCTTTAGCCATACCTGCTGCTATAGGCTATGAAGTATTTTTAACCTATATAGGCTTAGGTCTTCCTGTAAGCATTCCTTCTTTGGGAAACTTGATCAATGAAGGAAGAAGGGTAATGGGTGTACCATCTCTCAGATATCAATTGATATTCCCAGCAGCTGTTTTATCCATAATAACTATCTCCTTTTATGTAATAGGAAATGTCTTTGCAGATGCTTCTGATCCAAGAAATCACGTATAGGAGGTGGCTTAGATGAATGATTCAAATGTGATATTGTCTGTCAAGGATTTGGTTGTAAAATTCAATTTAAGAGGAAATGTTTTGACAGCTATAAGAGGAGCCTCTTTGGATTTATATGAAGGAGAGAGCTTGGCAATTGTAGGGGAATCTGGCTCTGGAAAATCCGTTTTTACTAAAGCTTTCATGGGATTATTAGATGCCAATGGTTGGATAGAATCAGGTAGTATTCTATATAAAGGAGAAGATTTGGCTAAATATAAAAGAGAAGATGATTGGATAAAAATTCGAGGTAAAGAATTTGCTATGGTATTTCAAGAACCTATGACATCCTTAAATCCTTTGAGAAGTATAGGAAGCCAAGTAGAAGAAGCTGTTACTCTCCACCAAAGACTAAGGGGAGATGAAGCTAAGCAAAAGGTAATCGAAATATTAAATGATGTAGGTATAGTAAATCCAGAGAAAAGGTATTATCAGTATCCCCATGAATTTTCAGGTGGTATGAGGCAAAGAGTGGTTATTGCAATTGCAGTAGCCTGCAATCCTAAGATTTTAATATGCGATGAACCGACTACTGCCCTGGATGTAACCATACAAGCTCAAATATTGAATCTATTAAAGAAATTGCAGAAAAAATATAAATTGACTATCATATATATTACCCACGATTTAGGAGTAGTGGCAAATGTGGCAGATAGAATAGCAGTTATGTATGCAGGGGATATAATAGAAATAGGTACCTGTGAAGAGGTATTCTATAATGCGCAACATCCTTATACTTGGGCCTTGCTCTCCTCTTTACCTCAACTAGGCGTAAAGGGAGAAGATTTGTATTCTATCAAGGGAACGCCGCCAAACCTATTTAATGAAATAAAAGGTGATGCTTTTGCGCCTCGAAATGAGAGGGCATTAAAAATAGATTTTGTAAAAAGGCCTCCCTATTTTCATGTTAGCCCTACCCATAAGGCTAAAACTTGGTTGCTACATCCAAAAGCACCAAAGGTAGAACCGCCAGAATCCATTAAATTTTTACGAAAAAAATGGCAGGTGATGTCCAATGAATAATACTAAAAGGGAAGCAATATTGGAAGTGAAAAATTTGCGAGTTGAATTTGGCAAGAAAAAAAGGGATAGATTTGTTGCAGTAGACGATGTAAGTTTCCATATTTATAAAGGTGAGACCTTTGGGCTGGTAGGTGAATCTGGTTCAGGAAAGACCACCATTGGTAGGGCCATTTGTAGATTAGTGGAAACCGCTGGAGGGGAGGTATTATTTAAAGGAAAGAAGATAAATGGTAAAATTGATAAGGAATTGGATAAAGAACTGACAAGGAAAATCCAAATGATATTCCAAGATCCTATGGCTTCTTTAAATGAAAGGGCTAAGGTGGATTATATTGTTTCTGAAGGATTGTACAATACAAAGAACTATAAGGACGAAGAGGATAGGAAGAGGAAGGTTGAAAGAGCCTTATTAGATGTTGGTTTATTGCCAGAGTTTGCTAGTCGATTCCCTCATGAATTCTCAGGAGGACAAAGGCAGAGGATTGGGGTTGCTCGTGCACTTATAATGGAGCCTGAATTCATCATTGCTGATGAACCCATATCCGCATTAGATGTTTCCATCCGAGCCCAGGTATTAAACCTATTGTCTAAACTTCAAAGGGAAAAGGGATTAACCTATTTATTTATAGCTCACGACTTGTCAGTAGTTAGATTTATTACCGATAGAGTAGCAGTAATTCACAAGGGGAAAATAGTGGAATTGGCCGAAACGGAAAAACTATATAACAATCCATTACACCCCTATACAAGAGCATTGCTTTCAGCTATTCCTTTGCCAGATCCATTATTGGAAAAGCAAAAAGTACTGGAGGTTTATGACCCAAGTTGCCATAATTATGATAACAATCCTCCTAAGTGGATAGAAATAGAACCAGAACATTTTGTTCTAGGTAACGATGAAGAATTAGAAGGATATAAAAAGAGATTAGAAAAAATAAGAGTGGAGGTATAATATGAATAAACTAGCAATTATTATTGATACCATAGGACCTTTAAAACAGGAAATAGGCTTTGATAAGGAGGCTGCTGACGAGTCGGTTTTTGGAAGATTGGTAACCATATTAAGAGAGGAAAGGGACAATTGGTACTATGTGGAAACGGATTATAAGTACAGAGGCTATGTTCATGAGAGTTATCTATTGATAGATAGTGAAAAGGCTAAGAAATGGGATGAGGAAGCTAATTACATTATAAATTGGGGTATTGTAGATGTGATGAAGGAGCCAAAATATCAAAGCTATAATATTAAGCTTTTAACCAGAGGTGCAGTTATTAAATTAACAGGAAATGAAGAGGAAAACTGGGCAGAAGTAGAATTGCCTAATGATGAAAAAGGATGGGTTAGAAAGGAACTAATAGGAAAAAGGATTAAACCAGGAACTGAAATAGATGAAAATTCCTTTAGAAAAAAGGTAGTAGAGACAGCCCTAACCTATCTGGGCACCCAATATCGATGGGGTGGGAAAACGCCTTTGGGCATTGATTGTTCAGGCCTTGCATCCATATCATACTTAATCAATGGAGTTATAATATATAGGGATGCTAAAATAAAAGAGGAGTTTGGTATGAAGAGGATTACAAGAGATCAAATTAAGATAGGAGACCTATTGTATTGGCCCGGTCATGTAGCCATTTATATTGGTAATGATAAATATATCCATTCAACTGGGGCTTCAGGGGGTGTGGTAATAAATAGCCTAAATCCAGAACACGATGATTACAGGGAGGATTTAGCTGATGTAAAAGAATTTGGAACTGTGTTTTAACCTGCTTTAAGAGCAGGTTTTTTCATGGGTCAATGTTGCAAAATGGGGAATACTATTATAGAATTAAATTAACAATAAGAGGATGATGTCACCATGAAGAAAATATGTATTTTTATACTACTAGTAGTTATTCTATCGGGTTGTACAAGGTCTAATAATTCTAATAATATGGGCATAGAAAAACGAAATGAAGATGTGATTATAGATGAAGAAGATAAAACTGAAGAAGACATGTCAGAAGAAAGGAAGGATAATATTAAAAAAATAATAGGTAATATGACCCTTGAGGAAAAGATAGGCCAACTGTTGATAATAGGAATTGAGGATACGGAAGTAGATGACCATGTAATGAAAATGATTGAGGAATATAAAGTAGGAGGTTTCATTTTATTTAAACATAATATATCAAATGTAGACCAAGCTACAGAATTGCTTAATTCTTTAAAAAGCCTCAATAAAAAGAATCCAATCCCCTTATTCTTATCCATCGATGAAGAAGGCGGCCGGGTATCCAGATTACCTAATACTTTTCCAAAGCTGCCTCCAGCTAAAGAGATTGGTAAAGTAAATGATGAATCCATATCCTTACAGTATGGGAAAATAATTGGCAAGAGAATAAAATCCTTAGGATTTAACATAAATTTTGCACCTGTTTTAGATATAGACTCTAATCCAAACAACCCTGTAATTGGGGACAGGGCTTTTGGTTCAGATAAGAATACAGTCATAGGTCATAGTTTGAAGGTAATGGAAGGAATAAACCAGGAAGGAATTATATCAGTGGTTAAACATTTCCCAGGTCATGGGGATGCAAATCTAGATTCCCATGTAGACTTACCAGTTATAGAAAAGGATTTAACTCAGTTGGAGGATTTGGAATTAACCCCTTTCATTGAAGCTATAAGGAAAGGGGTAGATGGTATAATGGTTGCCCATATTCTGTTTCCCAAATTAGATGAAGAATTTCCTTCCACCCTATCTGATAAGATAATAAGCCAATTGCTCAGGGAAAGATTAGGTTATGAAGGGTTAATTTTTTCCGATGATATGACTATGGGAGCAATAATGAGAAATTACTCCATAGAAGATGCAGCGAGTAGGTTCTTAAAGGCTGGTGGCGACATATTATTAATATGTCATGGTTATGAAAACTATATAAAGGTTTTTGAACAGATAAAGGAAGAAGTTAAAAAAGGCAATTTATCGGAAGGAGAAATAGATGAAAAGCTATATAGAATAATTGGAATTAAGAATAGATATAAATTAGAGGATAAGATTCTTGAGGGTATAGACCTAGAGTTGTTAAATAGTGAAACCCAGCAGTTTTTAGATAAGATAAATCAGTGATCTGACAGTTTGGAGGAATAAAATGGCGGATAGGATAGTCTATTTAGGGCCTTATAATAATACAAAATCTAATCAATTATTTAATAAAGCAATCGACTATTTAAAACAGGGCAAAGGAAATAAGTTTTACTACATATTGCCAAATGGTATACTTTTAGAAGATTATAGGCGAAGGATAATTGAAAAGGTGGGAGGAGCCTTCGATATTAATCTATTCACCTTTGACGATATTGTAGATAGGTTATTAGAGGATGAATTCTATATATTTATAGATGCAAATACTAAAGAAATACTCCTCTATCAGATAATAAGTAGGTTAAAGCAATATAATAAACTGAATTTTTATAGAAACATCTCCAATAAAAGAGGCTTTATCTATAGTTTAATTAGGATAATTGGAGAAATAAAAAGATCTTTAGTAACAGTGGATATGTATTTAGAAAGATGCCCCAAGGAGCCTTTTTATACTGAAATAGGGCTTATCTATGATGAATACGAAAAAAATCTTAATTCCCATGGCTTTATAGACCGGGAAGAAAGCTTCTTCAAATCCTTGAAAATGCTTAAGGGAAATAATAGTTTTTTTAACGATTTAGACTTCATCATAATAGATGGATTTTTCGATTTTAGGCCTCAGGAAATGGAACTATTAAGGGAAATGAGCAGAGCAGATTGTTCAATTTTTATCAATATGCCTTTTGGTAGAAACGATAATTTCAAGACCCTTTTGGAAACCATTGAGTTTCTTGAGGATCTAGGTTATAGAGTAGAAAGGGAAGAAGAGGGGAAACTGACTTATTATGAAAAGTTAGCAAATAATCTGTTTAGCAGCGTTAAAGGACAATTGAAACCAAATTCAAATATTCATGTTTTAAAGGCTGCTGATAACTATTTGGAACTAAAAAAGATTGTGGAAATAATAAAAGGCCACATCCTTGAAGGCGCCCAATTAAAGGATATGGCAGTGGTTCTATTAAATCCAAGTGAGTATAAGGATAAGTTGTTTAAAGTGTTTGAAGAAGAGAAAATACCCTGTTCTTTAAATAAGGAGATTAAGTTAATCCAATTGCCCCTGATAAAGGAATTGACATATATTTTTCAGGTCAAAGAGAATACAAAGAAGTCCATTATAAATAGAATTAAGAGTAATTACTTTAGCCTATGTAATACTGAAGAAAGGGATAAATTGGAGTATTATCTAAGGAAGTTGGCTTTTAAATCTTTAGAAGATTTAATGGAGAGGACAGGCTCAAATACTAAGTTCCATATGCCTAATTTAGACTTTATTCTCAAAACTTTAGAAGAGGAATTTAACTTAATTCCTGCTAAAGCTAGTATAAATGACTATACTCTAATCCTTATGGATTTCATAAAAAAATATAATATAGAAGAAAAAATTTTACATATCTATAATGAAATTAAAGATTTTAAGCTGTTTTACCGAGATATTTCTGCTATTAATAGATTAAAGGATATATTAAATAAGATTTCATCCCTTAATAAGATAATTAAAGAGGAAATTACTTTTAGAGATTATATAAACCTATTATCAAATTACCTTGATGAGGAAAGCGTAATAGAGACAATGGGAAACAGAAATGGAATTAATATATTATCTCCTGTAACCGTACGTGGAAAGAAATACAGAGCATTATTCTTAGTAGGTCTTTCACAAGGAAATTATCCAAATCTCATTGAAGAAAACTTTTTTTTCAAAGAGGATAATTACCTTAAATTAAAGGAAATTGGATTGGATATAAAAAATTACCATCAAAGGTTGGATAAAGAATCTATATTATTTACAACTGCTATTGCCGCATGTGGAGAAAACTTATACCTATCCTATTCTGAAAATGCTACTGAGGATGAAAAGGATATACCTTCCATGTTCTTAGATGAGATACTTAATGCTATAGAAGGCGATAAAAGTGAAGAAAAGGTAGATTTAATCACTGTAGACATAGATTATCTAATAAAGAACAATCATAACGAATTGACTACCAAAAGGGAGTTACTTCAATACATTTTAGAGAAATATGCTTTAAGCCAATATGAAGGGGAAGGCTTGTCTATTTCTACAGATTTGGATAAAAATGTTTTCAGTGAAATAGACGATAAGATTACATGTGAAATAGAAAGGAATACGAAGAAATTTAGTAAATACAGTGGTAATATTAATGATGAGCACATAAGTGAAGATATTAAGAATATCCATAAAGGAAAGATTTTCTCCATAAGCTATTTAGAATCCTATGGGAAATGCCCCTATTATTTCCTATTAAACAATCTATTGAATGTAGAGGAGATGGAAAGAGAGTTTGAAGATTTTACTCCTCTAGACCGAGGGAAGATAAACCATGAGGTTTTGAAGGTGTATTACTATAATTATGAAGATCAAATAAGAAAGTATATTTTAGGAATCGAAACATTTGACCCTGAAGAAACTTATGACTTTATTCTTAATAAGATAAAGGAAAATATGAATCAACTCGGCGTAGATTTGAACTCTAAATTATGGCAACTCAGGATAGAAAATAATACAAATAGAATATTGGAGTTCATCAAATCGGATTTAAATAGACTTACTAAGATGAAGAAAAAGCTTATACCTGTTGGATATGAAATAGACTTTGGTAGAAGGGAACCTTTTGAAATAGAAATAGATGGTGTGAAAATCCCCTTTACTGGTGTTATCGATAGGCTGGACAAGTATGTAGGTGAGGACAAATATATAATAATTGATTATAAAAATAGCAGCTATAGTATCAGGAATATAGAAGATATGATTGCTGGAACATCGCTACAATTGCCTATCTATATATTATCTCAAAAAAGCAAAATAGTTGGTGCTTTATATGGGATCATTTCTACGGGAGAATTCCAAGTGAAAATTGGTATTGTAGATGAAAAGAATTTAATAAATAAGAAAAACAAAGGAGCATTGACTGAAGAGGAGTTGGATGAACTATTAAATATTACCAAGGGTTTTATTAGATCTTATATAGAATCCATTCACAAAGGAAATTTTTCAGTAGATCCAAAGGAATGTCTGCCCTATTGTACTTATAAGAACATATGTAGATACAAACCGAAAATTTCTTTACTTTAGGACTAGATTTAAAGATTTTTAATAATAGAACTGCTACTGATCATATATGATACTTCTTAGAATTAACCACTGTTTCTATGTGACAAAAAGTATTCAATTTAAAAGTAGAAAGTATTTTTTAAGAAAGGAAGCTGATTAAATTGATAATTCCCATAAGTAATGATATTTTAGAAAAGTTGACTGAAACAGAAAAATCTGTGGTAAATTACATTAATTCGAATACAGACAAACTTCCAAGTATGTCTATAGTAGATGTAGCAGAAGAAACCTTTACTTCTCCAGCGACTGTTTCGCGAACTATAAAGAAATGTGGCTTGGATGGATTTACTGAATTAAGATATATTCTTTCTAAAAAAGATATTCTAAACAAGGATTCAAAACAGGTTAATGCTATATTAGGAAAGTCTCTTATGGAAGCTACTTATACTCTTGAACAAATATCTGTGAGTAATATATTGCAGGTAGTAGAACTTATAAAAAAATCTAATAGGATATATATACTAGCTAGAGGACTTACAGAATTAGTAGCAGCTGAATTCTCTCTAAAACTTCTGCTTATGGGGTACAATGCATTTGAAATTTCTGATCCTAATATAATGATAGAAATTTCAAAAGGGTTAAAAAAAGATGAATTAATAATTATTTTTTCATTAAATGGTAAAACTCCTGAGCTTATAACATCAGCTAAGAATGCCTTTGAGTTAGGTTGCAATGTAGTAAGTTGTTGTGGCTCAAGTAATACTGAATTAAAAGAGTTTTCCCACATATTTTTAAATGGTTATAAGCATTCTCACATTTCAATAAAAAAGTTTGAGGTTACGTCTAGACTTCCTCTTTATATTATATCTAGGGTAATAATAGATTATTTAGCTATAAGTTAGGGATTTTGAAAATCCCTTTTTTTATTTTCATAAATAGATTAATGGTAACAAGGGGTTTAAACAGTTTAATATAGTGTTTTTACTAAAACCAGGTTTTAAAAATGTGAAAAGATTTTCATTTTAATCTGTCATATAATAAATTTAATAAAATAATTAGGTAGGAGCTGAAGTAATGATATATACATTAACAACAAATCCAGCAATAGATATAAATTTTTTCTCTAAAACTTTTGAACCTTCAGTTGTTAATAGAACTGAAGACGCTAAATATTCACCAAATGGAAAAGGTATTAATGTTTCACTAATATTAAAACATTATGGTATTCCATCAGTAGCACTTGGATTTTTTGGTGGGTTTACTGGGAAATATATTGTTGAAGAGTTAAGCAAAAGGGATGTAAAAACCATACCTATATGGGTAAACGAGCCTACTCGAATAAATATTTTTATAAATGATGAGAAAAATGAGTTCAAGTTTGTTAACGAAGGACCCTTTGTATCAATAGAAGCTCAATCTGAATTGATAAATATTATTAAAGGATTGAGAGATTGTAAATATTTAGTAATAAGTGGTAGTTTGCCCAAGGGTATAGAAGAAGATTATTATTGTGAAATATTTCAAATATGCCAGGAGAAATCAATTGAAGTGATATTAGATATAAGTTCAAAAAAACTAAAAGAATTGTTAAAGTATAATCCATTATTGATAAAACCAAATGATGAGGAAGTGGAGGCGATATTTGGTTATAGGATAAACAATGAAAAAGATGTTAAATTTGTGGTAAAAAAATTATATGAAATGGGAGCGCGAAATATACTTCTTACTATGGGAGAACATGGATTATATTTTTATGATGGTTACAAATTATATTATTGTGATGCTCCTAGAATAAAGCTTTTAAGTTCTGCTTGTGCAGGAGATTCATCATTAGCAGCTTTCTTGAGTGAATGGCTGTTTAAAGGAGATTTAGAATTTGCTTTAAAAAAGGCATCTGCTACAGGAGCAAATGTGGCAGAATCCCAAGGATTAGGTACTTTGGAAAATGTAAAGGATTATGTGAAAATATTAAATGTGAAGGAGGTAAAATAAATGAAAAAAATTATTGCAGTTACAGGTTGTCCTACAGGTATTGCCCATACTTTCATGGCTGAAGAAGCTTTAAAAAATGCAGCAAAAGAATTAGGTATAGAAATAAAAGTTGAAACAAATGGGGCAGCGGGAGTAGAAAATGAACTTACAAAAAAGGATATTGAAGAAGCTATAGGGGTTATAGTTGCATCTGATAAACATGTAGATGTTGAAAGATTCAATGGTAAACCTGTTATAGAAACTTCAGTGCAAGATGGTATTAGAAGACCAAAAGAATTAATTCAAAAAATTTTAGATGGTAATGTACCAATAAGAAAAGACGAAGTTAAATTTACAAGAAAAGAAGAAGAAAAACAATCCGTAGGAAGGCAAATTTATAGACACCTTATGAATGGTGTTTCTAATATGCTTCCATTTGTTGTAGCAGGAGGGGTCCTTATAGCAGTATCATTTTTTTGGGGAATATATTCAGCAGATCCAAATTCAGAGCAGTATAATGAAATAGCAGCTATGTTGAATGCTATTGGAGGACATGCTTTTGGCCTTATGGTTCCTATTTTTACAGCTTTTATTGCAGCTTCAATTTCTAACAGACCAGGTATGATAGCTGGTTTTATAGGAGGAATTATTGCAAATGAAACAGGAGCAGGATTTCTGGGAGGTATTATAGCGGGATTTTTTGCAGGTTATTTTATGTTATGGTTGACAAAAGTATTATCAAGATTACCAAGAGAATTTGAGGGATTAAAATCAATATTTTTATTGCCACTACTTGGAGTATTATTAACTGGAACTTTAATGACTATTTTAGGGAAACCAGTTGCTCAGATAAATGATTCTATGATGAATTGGTTATCATCTTTACAAAATGCAAATCCGATACTATTAGGTATAGTAATAGGTTGTATGTCAGCTTTTGATTTTGGAGGACCAGTAAACAAAGCTGCTTATGTAACAGGTACAATTCTTTTAGGACAAGGTAATTATTATTTTATGGCAGGTGTTTCTGCAGCTTGTATTACTCCACCTTTAATAATTGCTTTAGCAACAACCATATTTAAACAGGAATTTACTCAGGATGAAAGAGCTGCAGGTTTAGTAAATTATATTTTAGGCTTTACTCATATAACAGAAGGAGCTATACCATTTGCAGCAAAAGACCCATTAAGAGTAATACCAATATTAATGATAGGTTCTTCAGTTTCATCTATATTAACATATATGATGCATGTACAGGTTCCAGCGCCACATGGAGGATTTTTAATACTTCCATTAGTCACAAAACCATTTCAATGGGTACTTGCCATATTTGTAGGATCTATAACAGGAGCCATATTATATGGGCTATATAGACGTAATAGACGCCGTAAAATGGGAGAGATGTTGTAATGCTTGTATCAGGAAAGGAAATTTTACGTGATGCACTAGAGAAAAAATATGCTGTTCCTGCTTTTAATTTTACAAATATGGAGAATTTACAAGCGATAATTGATGGGGCAGAAGAAATGAATTCTCCAGTAATCATTCAAACAACCCAAGGCGCTATAGAATATGCGGGTTTTGAATATTTAGCTGATTTAGGAAAAGGGGCAGCCAAAAGGGCTAAAGTACCTGTAGCTCTCCATTTAGATCATGGTACGGATTTGGAGTACCATTTGAAAGCTATAAGATTAGGATGGACTTCTCTCATGATTGATGCTTCTAAATGTGATTTTGAAACAAATGTGAATATAGTTAGACAGGTTGTTAAAATTGCTCATGTTCTAGACATATCTGTTGAAGCAGAACTTGGCGTGATAGCAGGCAAAGAAGACGATATTGAATCAGATATTTCAATATATACAGAAGTTCATGATGCAGTAAAATTTTATAATGAGACCAATTGTGATTCATTAGCCATAGCGGTGGGAACAGCTCATGGAATTTACAAAGGAGAGGTAAAAATTGATTTTGATAGAATTAGAGAAATAAAACAGGAGATAAATATACCTTTAGTGCTTCACGGCTCTTCTGGGGTGCCAGAAGATATGCTTGGCAAAGCAGTAGAGTCTGGTATTAATAAAATAAACTTCGATACAGAACTTAAACTTGCAAATTTAAAGGCTATGAGGAAGTTTATAGAGGAAAATCCAAATATATACGACATAAGAAAGGTATTTAAACCTTGTAGAATTGCTATGAAAGAAGTAGTGATAAAAAAGATAAAAGCTTGTAAATCATATAATAAAGCATAGCTATTGTTTTTAATAATATTTTGTTTATGTTATCATGTCAAAATTAGTGATAAATGTATGTTGTAATGTATGTTGTGTTGTAATGATTAAGAGGTGGAAAGCATATGAATATGAACGAATTAATTGATGAAAAGTTGATAAAGCTAAAGCTAGAATCAAAAACTAAGGATGATGTAATTGATGAAATGATAGAACTTTTGGAACAAAATAATGTAATAAGGGATAAAGCACAATTTAAAAAAGAGATATACATGAGAGAAAACCTAAGTACTACAGGTATTGGTTTTGGTATTGCAATACCTCATGCTAAATCAAAAACTGTAAATACGTCCAAAATAGCTATAGGTATAAGTAAGGAAGGGATAGATTATGATTCTATAGATGGAGAAAAAGTGTTCATGGTGTTTATGATAGCTGTAAAGGAAGGAGAAAATAATCTTCATTTAAAAGCGTTGGCAAACTTATCAGGAAAACTTATGCATGAAGATTTTAGAAAAAAATTATTAAAAGCAGAAGAGCCTTCAGCTATCTATAAGTTAGTTTGTGGAATAGGAGATTAAAGACTTTTTGTTAATGGGCAACTCAAAGATTATAATTTTGTCATTGAACTTATTAGGTTTCATTATGGGTTTCAATTGGGGTTAATTAATATAAATAATATAGAAATATATAAGTATAGAGCTTCTCCTTTGTTTTGTTACATTTTGATAACTACTTTTTAACAAAGTTGAAGCTCTTTTCTTATTGTCCCATAAAATTCTTTCAGGACTAACCAATTTAAGTAGATTTCTGATATAATTAAATATATACTTCAGGGAGGCCTAGGAGGTAGAGTGATGGGCAATACTAAAGAACAGGATTTAGCCATTACTACCATAGATAGAAATCTAGCAGTGAATGCAGGGGCAGGTACAGGGAAAACAAAAGTGCTTACGGAAAGGTATATCTATATATTGGAGAATGGGGATTTGGAAGAGAATAAGGAAATTGAGTCTATTGTAGCTATAACCTTTACTAAAAAAGCTACTCAGGAGATGAAAGAAAGAATAAGGGAAGAATTAAAGAAAAGATTTCCCCTAGGGGGAAAATGGGTTAGATTCTATAGGGACATGGAAAAAGCTAACATTTCTACCATTCATAGCTTTTGTGCTAATATTTTAAGGGAAAATCCTTTAAATATAGGAATTGATCCAATGTTCTACGTACTAGAACAGGAAGAAGCAGATTTTCTACTTGAGGAAACCACATTGGAAGTTTTATTGGAATTTATTGAAAAAGATGAGGATATATATAACCTTATTAAAATGTTTAATAGTGATGATTTGGATAGAATAGCTATGGATTTTAAGACCATCTATTATAAGATTAGGACTGTAGGTTATTCCATTGAAGAAGTAAAAAATAGGACCTTAACTTATATTTCAGGCTTAGAGGTTGATTCTGCAGATTTACAATATATTAAGGACAGTTTAATATATTTAATGGAGAATTCCAGAAAGAATTCTAAGATCTATAAATTAAAGGATGATCCTACCTGGGGTGATTTTTATAAAGGAAATTATGAAGAGAGTAATTTAGTTTCTATACTCGAAAGCTTAAGTAAAAACATTGGAACCAATGCTAAGGAGGGAGAAAGGATAGAGAATTTACAGGAAAGAATACATAATGTACTCTTAATTAAAGAAAAGGAGTATCTATGGGCTTATAAGGGAATTTTTAAATTGTTGTTGGAAATTGACGAAAGGTATACAGATAAAAAATATAAGCTGGGTAGTCTTGACTATGACGACCTGCAAATATTGGTACTACATTTATTGGAAGATGAATCCATTAGAGAAAAACTTCAAAACAAGTTTAAGTATATTATGGTGGACGAGTTTCAGGATACCAACGAATTGCAAAAAAAGATATTTTATAGACTCTGCTCCAATGAAAATCCATTAGATAGAAATAATCTGTTTGTAGTAGGAGACCCTAAACAATCCATATATGGGTTTAGAGGTGCAGATTTGGAAGTCTTCTATGATGTTATTGAAGATATAAAAAAATCATTAAGAGGGAAGCTCATTACTCTGAATAGAAATTTTAGGACTGTAGATTCCATACTGGATTTTGTAAACTCACTATTTGATAAGCTGATGGGTAGTAGATATGTAGATTTAATATTTAATCGCAAATCACCTAACCAGATAGATGTAGAGATACTAGAGAAGGAGGGTTTAACACCTTCTCCCAATCTTGAAAAAAAAGAGTATTATGCTTACTATGAAAGCAGGTTAATAGCCAGCAGAATCAAGGAACTGGTAGATAAGGGTGAGTTTAAATATGGAGATTTTACTCTATTATTTAGAGCTACTACCTTAGATTACATCTATGAAGATGGACTGATGGAGTATGGTATTCCCTATTACAATACTGGAGGCAAAGGATTTTACCGCAGACAGGAGATTTTGGATTTAATCAATGGGCTTAAAACTATAAGTAATAGATTTGATACTATATCTACCATAGGTTTCTTAAGAAGTCCTATGGTAGGGGTTTCAGACGCAACTATCTATTGGCTTTTGCGGGGTAAGGAAAGTTCTTTATTGGAAACTATGGATAAGGAAATAGAACAAATAGACCCTGCTGAAAAAGAAAAACTCAAAAAAGCAAGCAAATTAATCCATAACTTTATGATAAAAAAAGGCTTTTATGGGATAGGAGAACTATTAAGCGAGTTAATAGATACAACCTATTATCTTGAAAGTCTTATGCTGTATGCATCGGGTAGGCAGATGGTATCTAATGTTTATAAGTTTTTGGAGATAGCTCAAGACTTTGATAAGCATAATACTAGTTCTTTGGAGGATTTTATAGATTATATTGAAGCGATTAAGGATAGTAACGAGTCTCAAGCAAAGATTTATTCTGAGAAAGCAAATGTAGTGAAGTTGATGACTATTCATAAGTCAAAGGGACTACAATTTCCAGTAGTTATAATTCCCCAAATGGCCAGCGGTTTTAACTATAATAGACCTAATATATTATTTGATAAAGAAAAAGGAATAGGATTTAAATACGATAGAATATCTCCTTCTTATGACAAAATAAAAGCAGATTTAAAATATCTGGAAGAAGAGGAACATAAGCGATTGCTCTATGTGGCTATGACAAGGGCAAAAGACAGGTTAATAATAGGTAACCAAGGGGATGATATCGGTTTTAAAAGGTTGGTAAAAGGCCTGCTAGATTATGATAAGATAAAGGTGGTAGATAGGATAGATAATATAATTAATTCTAGACAGATTGTAAAAGGGCTTCCAAAAAAACTGTCAATAGAAGGGGAAGCTCAACAGGAGGAGTTTTTACTTTTAAAAACGCTAAAGGGATATGACCAGAAGGTTTTTACTAGGGTTAGTCCATCTCAGTTTGTAGAATTCAACCAGTGTAGAAGGAAATTCTTTTTAAATTATTATACAAGACTTTCTATAGAGATAGATTCTGATGAGATAGAGACAGAATCACCTATTATAGATTCCATTACTAAAGGCGAGATAATACATAAATTTTGTCAGTATTATAAAAAGGGTATAAACCCTGCTAGACTTATGGAAAGAATTGTAAATTCCTTTGGGCTGGAGTATAAGAGGGATATAGAACAAGAATTGAAAGTATATATGGAAAATTATATTAAACACTGTAGCGAAGATTACGATATTTTTTATACAGAGAAGGAGTTCTATTTAAAAGTAGATGATGTCTATATTAGAGGTAAAATAGACAGGATTAACATTAGAGATGGCAAAGCTGAAATATTAGATTTTAAAACTAATAGAGTCTGTAATAAAGAGAATTTAGTGAAGATGTACGAACCCCAAATACAGCTTTATGCTAATGCCTTTAAAAGGATTGCCAATATGGAAATTGAAAGGGCAGCTATAGTTTTTCTAGAAACAGGAGAAATGGTGGAAATTAGAACCGATAAGGAAAGCTTAGAAAAAAACTATGAGGATTTAAGGGAATTTATTAGATTTATAAACTCAAACAATTCCATAAGACAGTATGAAAAAACAGATGCATGTGAAACCTATTGTCGATATAATATATTATGTACTATGAATTAGGGGGATATTGGAATGGAAAATTACATCGATAGTAAAGACAAAACAAAACTCTATATGAGAAAAGATGTGCCAAAAGATGTAAAAGCTAATATAATCATAAATCACGGGTTTGCAGAACATTTAAATAGGTATGATTATGTTACGAAAAAATTGAACGAAGCCAAAATTGGAGTTTATAGATATGACCTAAGAGGTCATGGAAGGAGTAAAGGACCTAAAGGACATATTGATGATTTTATGGATTTTGCTGAAGATGTAGACGTAATGGTGGATTTAGTAAAAAGTGAATACTCTAATTTACCTATATTTATGCTAGGGCATAGCATGGGAGGATTTATCACCTGCTTATATGGAATAAAATATCCGAATAAGCTTAAGGGGCAAATTTTTTCTGGAGCGGCTATTACGAAAATTCCACAGGTGGAAGGAATCAAGGGGGATATTTTTAGTCTTGTAAATTTAATTCTACCTAAATTGAAGATTAAAAATCCGGTAAGCAAAGATATTTGTAGTGTAAAAGAAGTGGTAGAGGACTATGAAATGGATCCACTAGTATTAAAAGAAGCTACATTAAATTTTTATGTGCAGTTTTTAGTAAAGGGCATTAGATGGATAGGTAGTAATATTTCTAAATACGACTATCCCTGTTTAATACTACACGGTGAAATGGATAGAATAGTTCCTAGAGAGGCATCTATATTTCTATATAATAATATTAAATCCAAAGATAAGGAGATTAAAATTTATGATAATATATATCATGAAATATTGAACGAAAATGAAAAAGATAGAATTTTATTAGATATAATCAATTGGGTGTATAACAGAATAGATTAATGAGAATAGTTCATTTGTATAGGAGGTAAACATGGAAGATTTTATTATATTAAGCCCAGGGCAACGGTTAAGAAAACTGAGAAAGAAATTAGGGATGACCCAGGCTGAATTGGCAAGTGACAATATATCTAAAAATTACATTTCCATGTTTGAAAATGGAAAAAGGCCTATTAACGTGATAAATGCAACTTACCTAGCTGAAGCAATAAATCAAAAAGCTAAGGAGAAAAATATAGATATATTTATAAAACCATCCTATTTTATAAAAAATGAAAGAGATATTGCAAGGGAAATGTGTTTAGAGATCATTGAGGAAGTCTCTCAGAATCAAATGAACAAGTACAGTAAATATAAGAACTTATATAAAGCAATATATATATCTAGTCAATACGGTTTTATAGACTTATTAGCGCAGGCCTTAGAATTTAAAGGTAAAACTCTCTTTAGAGAAGGGCTGTATTTTTGTGCTATGACTCATTTATCAAAGAGTCTATTGTACTATTTCCAAGAAGGCAATAAGGAGGGTATATATAATTGTTATTTGGCTATAGGTCAAATCCATTTTATGGATGAAAACTATGAAGCTGCAATAGCATACTTTAATCTGGCTAGTGCCTATGGAAATGAAGATAATATACTCTACTATAGAGCTTTGTGTCATTACAAGCTGGGGCATTATAAAATAGCTAGAAACATAATAGATAAGATTATATTTAAGGATGAAAGAGTTTTGAAACTGGAGAAAAATATATCTAATATTGTATAAATGAGGCGATGAATTTGCTACTGATAGGAATCTTATTTTTGACTTTAGGTTTATATTTAATATTGAGCGAAAGATATAGAATTGCTAAAGTAGGGAATCAAAGGCATATAGTGCAAAGAACATTGAATAAAAACAGCAATTTTTTCAAATATAAAATGCTTTTGGGTGTTTTTTCCATCGTGCTAGGGATGTTTAGCATTTTAAACTATATTATTTATTAAAGGTGAACCTATGAAAAAATTAAATGTAATAATAATTACTATTATTATCCTGTTCTTATTTAGTAATATTTCTGTTGCCCAAGGGGAAAAAACTATTTTGATAATGTTAGATGAATTAAAATTTAATACCATTGAAAAAATAACCCAAGGGATTGATTTTGGAGCTGGTTTTATAAATATTAAAACAAGAAACCCTCAAGGAAATGAAAGCCTTTATTTTTCGATTGCTACGGGCAGGAAAGTAGGAGTAAAAAAGGAATACTATAAAGGCCTCTATAGAGCTCCTGAAGGATACATAATAATATCTGGCTTTGATGACATGTTAAAAAATCTAAATACTTTAACAGCTAATGTAGAAAACTGTTTGTTGGGGGAAAAATTAAAGGATGTCGGCATATCTTATATTGGTGATAATTCTGCTGCTATTATAGCGGCAGATAAGAATGGCATCATAGAAAGAGGAGAAGTCGAAGTAGTTTATGAAAAGAAGTGGTTAATTGATAAAGCCAATTATCATCTATCTAGCTCTAATATATTAGTACTGTCGCTACAATTAGAAAATAGAGATGAAAGGATACAGTTGTTAAAAGAGTTTGTTAATGAGTATAGAAATTATAATATATTAATAGTTCCCAAGGACGTATCTAAAAGTGTAAATTATATGATGAATAAAACTATAGTACCTATTGTTTATATCAATGAAAAGACTAATGGCATAATAAATAGCTTGTCTACTAAGAGGGATGGGTTTATAGCATTAGAAGATATATATGGAGAACTGTTATCCATTTATGGGAGGCAGCATGTTTCTATTATAGGCAATAATATAAATATAACTGAAGAAAAGGATAATATTGAATACATTAAAAATCTATTTAATAAATCCATAAATTTAATGTTATTGACTTATTTATTCCATGGTATAGTATATTCTGTGCAGGTTTATACTGCTTATCATATATATAAAAATAGAAGTGATAAACTTGAAACTATAAAGTTTATTACTAATTTTACTATTATTAATATATTTATAGGGCTATTAATGGGTTTATCAAATTTACATGTAAACTTTGTTCTATACTTTATAGTAAACCTATTAACGACCTATGCTATAACCCTATTTGTGACTGAAAAGGGCGTTAATATCATAGGATTATTTGCTGCATTGACCTATGGAATAATTCTATATGGAATTTTTTTTTCACCAGAACTTATTTATAATTCCTATATAGGTTTTAACAATCTATTCTATGGTGCCAGATATTACGGATTTAACAATGGAATAATGGGGGTTCTATTGGTTTGTTCCATAATAAGTTGTCACTTTATAATGGAGCTTATTAATAAAAAGCCTATTAATGATTTAATTTGCTTTTTGTTCCAGCTTACTAATATGGTTGCACTATCTGCAAGGTATGGCGCTAACACAGGAGGTTTTTTAACAGCCCTAATACTGTTTTTAATGACTTCATATTTCAGATTTTTCAAAGGTCAATGGCATATCAAAAAATTAATTACCCTTGTAGTAATTGCTATTATAATATTTAGCATTAATATGTATCTAGACTATTATAGCAACGAGAAGAGCCATGCAATAAACTTTTTCATTAGAATAAGGAACAATGGGGTAAGGGAATTCGTTGATATGTTGATTATCAAAGCTAAGGAATTGGCAAAGTTAACAATTCTGCCTCCCTTTAGCATTACCATAATATCGCAGATAATAACTCTTAAGAGCTTGTTTACAAATGCTAAAAACTTAGAAAAGGAAACCTATACCATTCTAATAACTAGTATTGTAGGATTCATGCTTAATGATACAGGAAATATTACTTTTATTTATATGATTCACTATCTAGTTTCATTCATAATCCAGCATGAAGAAATCCCTTCTGGTTCCTAGAAGGGATTTTGAATTTTTATATATAAGGATTGAAAAGAGGGAGCAAAGGTGATATAATATCGTTATACGATATATTAGCAAGTCTAAATGTGGGGTTGATATTATGGAATTAAAAGAAACGTCGGAAATGATTGCAGATTATATCAAAGGCTGTAACGATATTATTCATAAAAAAGGACATAAAATAGCTCAAGAATACGGTTTAACTTATGATCAATTTCACATATTGATTTTTTTGTGCAAAAAAGGTACTCCCACCATCAATGAAATATCTAGTAAATTTAGCAGAGCACAAAACACTATATCAGAAAAAATTTCCCGCCTTGAAGAAAAGGAGCTTGTTAAAAGGGTTGGAGATCCAGAGGATAGAAGGATTACTAGAGTCATATTGACAGAAAAGGGATTAGACCTAATTCAGACCATTAAAAGAGAGAGGAGTACTAGGGTTATTTATCAAGCCTTAGAAAAAATGGAGGGACAAGAAATAGAAAATTTATTAATCAATCTTAGCAAGCTGTATAAATATTTAAGGGAGGAGGTTTAATATGTTAAGGCGATTTATTTCTTATTACAAACCCCATAAAAAGCTGTTTTTCATAGATATGTTTTTTGCTTTTTTAATCTCTGCTTTTGATTTGATATTTCCTATGGTATCAAGAACTATTGTCAATGAGATAATACCTGCTGGAAGGATGGACTTGTTGCTTAAATGGACTATTATAATGGTTATATTGTTTGGTTTTAGATATATCAGTTATTATATAGTTTCTTATTGGGGGCATGTACTAGGAGTTTATATTGAGCATGATATGAGAAGAGACCTTTTTACCCATTTACAAACATTACCTTTCAGCTATTACGACAATACTAAAACTGGTCATATAATGTCGAGAATAGTAAATGATTTAAGGGATATTACTGAATTGTCTCATCATGGACCGGAAGATTTGTTTATTTCATCAGTAATGTTAATGGGTTCTTTCATCCTGTTGGTAAGGATTGAATGGAGATTAACCTTGATCATATTTGCCTTTATTCCACTAATAGTGTTATTTGCAATGAGAAAAAGACTTAAAATGGAGGATTCTTTCAGAGAAGTTAGAAGGAAAATTGCCAATGTAAATGCCCAATTAGAAAACAGCATATCGGGAATAAGAGTAGCCAAGTCTTTTACCAACGAGGACTATGAAATAGAAAAATTCCAGGATGGCAATAGTCAATATAAAGAAGCTAGAAAAGAGTCCTACAAAGCTATGGCAGAATTTGTAGCAGGTATGGGACTTATGACTAATGTTTTAAACCTTATAGTTATAAGTGCAGGTGGCTACTTTGTATATAGGGGGTATCTTACCATTGGAGACTTACTTGCATATACCCTATATATTAACTTTTTTATGCAGCCTATAAGGAGGCTTGCAGATTTCATGCAACAGTATCAAGACGGTATGACTGGATTTGAACGGTTTATAGAAGTAATGAATATAGAACCAGATATAAAGGATAAGGAAGATGCTATTGAATTGACCCATGTTAAAGGGGATATCGAATTTAAGAATGTTTCTTTTAGTTATACTAATGGAGAAAACAGGATATTATCCAATTTGAATCTAAAGATTGAAGCAGGCAAAACCGTAGCAATAGTTGGACCATCGGGAGCAGGTAAAACTACACTATGCCATCTAATACCTCGTTTTTATGATATAAATGAAGGAGAGATTTTGGTTGATGGCAAGAATATACAGGATATTACCCTTAAATCATTAAGAAAGAATATTGGAATAGTTCAACAAGATGTATTCTTGTTTACTGGTACAATAATGGACAATATTTCCTATGGAGACCCTTCAAAATCTGAAGCAGAAATAATAGAAGCAGCGAAAAAAGCAAGAATCCATGATTTTATCATGACCCTTCCTAATGGTTATGATACCTATATAGGGGAAAAGGGAGTTAAGCTATCAGGTGGACAGAAACAGAGGATTTCCATAGCAAGACTATTCTTAAAAGACCCTCCAATACTGATTCTGGATGAAGCAACTTCTTCTTTGGACAATGAAACTGAAATGTTGATTCAAGAATCCTTAGAGGAGTTAGCAAAGGGTAGGACTACTTTAATAATAGCTCATAGATTGTCTACCATAAAGAATGCAGATGAAATAGTGGTACTGACCAATGAAGGAATTGAAGAAAGGGGAACTCATGAAGAATTACTGCGTAGAGGCTACATATACGCCAAACTATATAGATCCCAATTTAGAGGATTAGTATCATAAAAAAGTATCAATCAAACCTCCCAATGCATATTATATATTGAATATGTAAGGGAGGTTTTATTATGGATTACAACTATCCAGAACTATATTATAGGATTTATCCTAAGGTCATGGACTCGGTGAATAAATATATGAATAAGAATAAAGAGATAAGAAATATTCCAAAAGAGGACATGGAATCTATGATTGATGAAATTTATGAGAAGATGGCCTATGAATGTCCCGAGATAGATGAGGATCCAATAGAAAGAAGGAGTAGATATAGAATAACCCAAAGGCCCTTTTATGGTAGAAGAAGATTGGTTAGAGATATCATATCGATAATCCTAATATCGGAACTAATTAGACGAGTAAATCCTTATGGCTTCTATGGAATAGATTATTAGGTTATAAGTATATAAATAGGCTTCTATTAGCCTATTTAGTACTTTATTTGTAACTATTTTGTAATTATTTATTTCCATCTTTGTAATGAAAATAAACGAAATTTGTAGTATCCTATTTATAAGGGAAGAGATTATGTAGAGAAAGAGGTAGTTAAATGAAGGGAAATCAGCAAAACAATAAAAAATTAGCTATAATCAGATTTGTAATAATTTTCGCCATTATTTTTATTATGATATTCCTAGGGACTTCCTATATATTTTATAAGGAGTTGGCTACTGATGTAGTTGAGGCAGATAATTTTGAAGAGAGCATTTCTTTAATGTCAGATAAGTCAGCTATTAATTTAGCTCTTCAGTATGAAAGACAGATTCAGGAAGCTGAAAGAGAAAGGATTAGAGAATTAGAGGAATTAGAAAAAAAACGCCAGGAAGAGCTAGAGACTGAAGATAAGAAAAATGTGAAAAGAGCTTACCTAACCTTTGATGATGGTCCATCTGCTAAGGTTACTCCCCAAATACTAGATATCCTAGAGGAATATGATGTAAAAGCTACCTTTTTTGTAGTAGGAACTGCTGTGGAAAAATATCCTGAGATATTAAAAAGGACCTATCAGGATGGACATGCTATTGGAAATCATACCTATAGTCATAGGTATGGCTATATATATAGGAAGCCTTCTAATCTGTTAAAGGAGGTTGAAATCACAGATAGGCTCTTAAAAAGGGTTTTAGGGGAGGAGTTTGATTCCAAATTATTTAGGTTTCCTGGGGGTTCTTTTGGAGATAAAAGAGCTCCTTTTAGAAAAGCAATAGAGGAAAAGGGATATATCTATTATGATTGGAATTCCTTAAACGGAGATGCAGAAGGTTATCTGTTTTCTAAAGAAAGATTGATACAGAGATTCAAAAATACCTTTAGAGGACAAAAGGAACTGATAATTTTGATGCATGATACAGATGCTAAATATACAACACCTGAAGCATTACCCTATATAATCGAATATTTGCAGGAACAAGGCTATGAATTTCATACTTTAAAGTAATTGCTATATGCAATTACTTTGTATTTTTCATTTGGAGGTAATAAAATGATAACTGATAAGAGAATTCTTGTGGTAGAAGATGAAGAGCATATTAGAAAATTCGTAAGAATCAATTTAGAAAGGGAAGGATTCATTGTAGAGGAAGCAACCACCGGGGAAGAAGGCTTGGATATAGTTGGGTCTACAGATATAGATGTTGTAGTGTTGGACATTATGCTACCTGGAATAGATGGATTTCAGGTCTGTAAAATACTTAGGGAAAAGTATCCTGCTATTGGAATAATAATGCTTACTGCTAAATCCCAGGACATAGATAAGATAATGGGATTAGAGTATGGCTCAGATGACTATATGGTAAAACCATTCAATCCCATCGAATTGGTTCTAAGGGTAAAGTCCCTCTTAAGGCGAATGGATTATAAGAAGGATGAGAATCAGGATGCGATAGTTGAAGGTCCTTTTAGGATAGATAAGTATTCCAGAAAGTTTTATAAGGGAGATAGGGAAATTGAATTAACCCCAACAGAATATTCTATAATACAGCTCTTTATTGAGAATCCTGGTAGAGCCTTTACAAGAGATGAAATACTCAATATTGTATGGGGATACGATTTTATGGGCGACTCTAAGATAGTAGATGTAAACGTGAGAAGATTAAGGTCGAAGATTGAAGAGGATGCTAGCAATCCTCAGTATATAGAAACCGTTTGGGGCGTAGGATATAGGTGGAGAAAGAAAATGTAATCCTAGGAGGAACAGAATGAGAACTAGCATCAAAAAAAGGTTAGTTGGTAATTTTATGTTGGTAATAATTATGACAGTATTAATATTAGAGGTTTTTCTAGCAAATGCAGTAAAGCAATATTATTATAAAGGTTTAGAGGAAATACTCTCCAATCAAATAACCCTTTCTGCAGATTTTTATTCTCGATACTTTTCATCTAATTCATTGAAAGAGATTATTATGGATGATATAGATGTTTTTTGGCGACAGACTAAAGCTCAAGTTCAAATATTAGACAGTGAAGGGAAAGTGTTAATGGATTCCATTGGTGTGTCACATTTCTCTGATCCAATCAACACCTTAGATGTAGCAAAAGCTTTAGAAGGCAATAAGGGAACCTGGATTGGGAATGTAGAATATGACAATTCTCCAGTAATGGCAGTAGCCTATCCTATAATAGTCGAAGATGAAATAATAGGGGTTTTAAGGTTTATTTCAACTCTTAGAAATATAAATATCATTATAGGAAATATTACCAAAGTTTTTACAATAGTAGGATTAATAGCAGTTTTAATATCTGGAGTAATAAGTATATTCCTTGCTAATACCATAATTCATCCATTAAGAGAGGTTACTGAAGTGGCTGAAAAAATGGCAGGTGGTAATTTGAAGATTAGAACCAAAAAAAGATCTGATGATGAGATAGGTAAACTATCTGATACTTTAAATTATATGGCTGAAGAATTGATTAGAAAAGAACAGCTTAAAAATGATTTCATATCTTCCATATCTCATGAATTGAGAACTCCCTTAACCTCCATCAAAGGCTGGGCTATAACTTTAAAATCTGATAACACGAGGGATGAAGAGCTTCTAGTGGATGGATTAGATATAATAGAAAAAGAAAGCGACCGGTTATCTAATATGGTAGAGGAATTGCTTGATTTTTCTAGATTTGTATCCGGTAGAATTACTTTAGAGAAGAAAAAGATAAATATAGCAGAATCCATAAGGCAGGTTGGCAAGCAATTTCAATTTAATGCGGAAAGCAAAGACATTGAATTCAATGTCAATTGTGATTTTAAATTACCTCCTATTTATGCCGATGGGAATAGAATAAAACAGGTATTGATCAATTTATTGGATAATGCCTTTAAGTTTACTCCTGAAGGGGGAAAGGTCACATTAAATGCTAGAGATAATGGACAGGACCTATTAATAGAGGTAATAGATAATGGCTGTGGTATAGGTGAAGATGACTTACCTTATATAAAAGAGAAGTTCTATAAAGGGAAAAGTAGCAAAGCCAGTAGTGGTTTAGGTCTATCTATATGTGATGAAATAATTAAATTGCATAATGGTACCATGCAAATTGAGAGCAGATTAAATGAAGGCACTAAAGTGATGGTAACCATCCCCATAGAAGGAGTGGAGAACTAATGAGAAAGAAGTTAACATTAATGTTCTTTTTTATCATGATGCTTCTAACGACTTCATGTAGTATGAAAAGTATTGAGCTACATGACAGTATAGAATCGCCTAGGAACAACAATATACCTATTTGTGGCAGATGGGTATTTACCGACTATAAATTAAATGCCATAAGTAATATGGACGAGGAGAAAGCTCAGTCTTATATTGGGTTGGAGGCTATATTTCACGAAGAATTCGTGACAATAGGCGATGAAAATTGCATCCAGCCATCTTTTAGGTTGAAAAAGGTAGATGTAGAGGAGTATTTAAAATATCATTATAAAATTGTTCCAGAGATATTAAATTTAGAATCAGGTGAAATTGAAGTAATATCCGTTAGCGGATTAGAACAGTTTTTCTACGAATTTTTAAAGGTCTCCGATGATACTATATTGGTTAATATTAATGGAGTATTTTTTACATTGAAAAAAACATCAGATGATGTGGAGCTTATACAGATGGATACTCTAGCTCATGAGGGAAATGTTTCAATTGAAACTGCTGAATTAACTAGCGAGGAAAGTATAATGACTGGAGTTTTACTAGGTTTAAAATCTTTAGATTTGGAAAATAGCCAAAAAGGTGCAGAAAAATGGAATTACAGAACCCTATTTATAAGAAGCGTTAATAGGGAGATTGTTAGCATATATGAAATGGAAAATATATTGTTACCTAGAAGAACGGGATTTTGGAAGGTTAAAGTAGATAGGCAGGTAGTAGATGGAAAGATAAATGATAATATAATTGTATATCCACTAAATAAGTCTATGGCAGTGGAAGAGGAGGATAAATTAATAATAGAAGCAAAGTTGGATAGTACTATTAAGAACATATTATATGTGGGAAATGATTATATTTCCATTGAAAATATCCATTATAGAAGCAGAGGGGAGAGGTTATTGGAGTTTTATCCAGTTGACAGCATTGGAAAATCAAAACCCCTTCAAATCCTAGACGTGATGGGTGAAATGGGAAGAGAAGCTTTCATGGAAGGATTTAATAGGGAAGTGTTGCCTGATAAGGAAGAATATAAAAACAGTCTTATAGATATTAAACCAGACGAAGAGAGTTTTGGCTTATTCAGGAAGAATGGCCATTGGATTTTCAATGGTAGGGTTAATTTTATAGAAAATGGCATTTATAGCTATAAGAATTTCAATATTAAAGCCATACCTCCAAAAGAGGTAGTCTATTATGATGAATTAGCCATTCCTTGGAATAAGATAAAAGCAAAAATTCCAGAAGCCTTAGATGCATTTACTTCTCCAAATGAAGATATTTTAATCGTATTAACTCAAAATGATATTTTCATATATACTCTGGAGGGAGACAATATTAGCGAAAAGCCAATGGAAAATATTAAATTAAAACCAGCCGAGAAAGTAATAATGGCTGAGTGGGCTGTAGGAAGATATCCTAAAATATGGGAAGATGAATTTTTGAAGAATATCAGCAACTGACTTACTTGTTGCTGATTTTTTTCAATAATATAGAATATTGTAAATAATTAAATAGTGGACTATAATAAAATTGATATGAACCTTAATGTGGGGGTGTTTCCTCTGTTAATGATTATGTTTCAAAACCTACTCAGTCGGGTAGGACTAATTATGTTACTGTCCTTCATAATGACTCGAATGAAGCCTTTTAGAAGATTAGTTGCTAAACAGAATATAGATTTTAGGGATAAAATGCTCTTAGCCTTCATTTTTGGCCTTTATGGAATTATCGGGACCTATACCGGAATACCAATAAGAGGAGCTATTGCTAATGCGAGAGTAATAGGAGTTTTTGTAGGTGGATTATTAGGAGGACCTATAGTTGGGACCTTATCAGGGCTCATAGCAGGAGGTCATAGATATTTAATAGATATTGGTGGTTTTACCGCTTTTTCTTGTTCACTTTCCACCTTTACAGAAGGGATCATGGCTGGATTCTTGAAAAAGGGAATAGACAAGACGGATAATAAAATGCTCTTTGCCTTAGTAACGGGAATGGTGGCTGAAGTATGGCAGATGCTCATAATAATAACATTCTCAAAACCCTTCTCTGATGCATTAGAGCTTGTGAAGATAATTGGTTTGCCAATGATTGTTGCTAATGGACTAGGAATAGCAGTCTGTATATCCATAATCCATAGTGTAATTAAAGACTTGGAAAGAGCAGAAGCATCCCAAGCTCAACTAGCATTAAAAATAGCAAATAAGACATTAAAGTATTTTAGGAAGGGATTAAACGAAAAGACAGCCTTGGAAGTAGTCAAAATCATCAAGAATATGACAGGGGTAAAAGCCGTTGCCATTACAGATAAAGAAAAGATATTGGCCCATGTTGGCTTAGGAGAAGAACATCATCTAGCTGGTAGCCCTATTAGGACTAATTTGACAAAAGAAGTAATACAAAATGGTCGCTGTATTATTGCCAACAGCAAGGAGGAAATTGATTGTGATAATTCAAAATGCGAGCTTAAATCTGCGATAATAATCCCTTTAATGGAAGGGGATAAAGTAGTAGGTACTTTGAAAATGTATAAAGATCAAGAAAATTCTATTACACAAGTGGAATCTGCACTAGCTTTAGGGTTAGGCCAGCTATTTTCTACCCAATTAGAACTTAGCAAAATTGATTATCAGTCGGAATTGCTAGCAAAATCTGAACTAAAAGCTTTACAAGCCCAGATTAATCCCCATTTTCTATTTAATGCTATTAACACAATAGTCTCTCTAATAAGAACTCAGCCTGATAATGCTAGGAGATTATTAATCCATTTAAGCAATTATTTTAGAAACAATCTTCAAGAGAGCAACAATGAAGTAGATTTATATAAAGAATTGGAGAATATAAAATCATATTTAGAGATCGAAAAGGCTAGATTTGGGGATAAGTTAAACATAGTCTTTGATATTCCAGATAAGATTGATTGCATCTTACCTCCATTATTATTGCAGCCATTGGTGGAAAATGCCGTTAAGCATGGTATTTTTGAAAAGGTTGACGGAGGAACAGTACAGATCAAAGCTATAGATAATGGTCGAGAAACGGAGTTGATAGTGGAGGATGACGGAATAGGAATGAGCGAGGAGCTATTGTCTTCTTTACTCAATGACCAAGTTTCTACTGGAATAGGACTTAATAATGTAAACAACAGATTAAAAGCCATGTATGGCAAAGAGTATGGATTAATAATAGAAAGTAAGATAGGTCAGGGTACAAGAGTGAAGATGAGGATTCCTAAAAAGGAGAGGAGGTTAGCAGTATGATACGAACATTAATTGTAGATGATGAAGCTCCTGCCCGGGAAGAACTCAAATATATTTTAGGTAAATTTCAAGGAATAGAAATAATAGCGGAGGCATTTCATGGAGAGCAGGCTTTAGAATTAAATGAAAAGTTGAAACCAGATTTACTCTTCTTAGACATTCAAATGCCAAAACTTAATGGAATAGATGTAGCTAGAAGAATATTGGATAGTCTCCATAGACCCTATATAGTCTTTGTAACAGCTTACGAACAATATGCTATAGAAGCTTTTGAAGTTAATGCAGTAGATTATATATTGAAGCCTGTCTCTGAAGAACGGATGGAAAAAGGGATGGGAAAGATTATGATGAATTTAGCCAATGAAAGAAAAGAGTATTATTATAAATTGAGAAATTTAATCGACAATATGAACTATAAGGATGAAAACAACCTTACTAGGATATGTGTTTATGAAAAAGGAAGGCTTATTCCATTAGATACAAAAGAAATTATATATGCCACGGTAGAAGATAAAAATACGGTAATAGTTAGTTCAAAGGGGAAATTCATAGTAAACTATACATTAAGCCAACTCAGCGATAAATTAGACAAATATACTTTTTTCAGGTCTCATAAATCTTTTTTGATAAATTTAAACATGATAGAGGTTATAGAGCCTTGGTTTAATTCTACTTTTAATGTTACCTTAAAGGGTGCAAATGTTAAAATACCAGTAAGCAGAAGTCAATCGAAGGAATTTAAGGAATTGATGAATATAAGTTGAGAAATGATAAAAACTCCCGCCTATTTAGGTAGGAGTTTTTACTTTAAATATACCATATATCTTTATTGCTACTGGATACGGCTATAGCTCCTGAATTTAGACTATTAACAACATCTTCTTCATCCATAATGAGCCCACTAGCAATAATAGGAATATTTGTACTTCTATATACTCTTTCTATGACTTTTGGCATAATTCCAGGTAGAATTTCTACTGCATGAGGTCGTGTCGATTTAATAGACATTATTCCAGACTCTAAAGTTTTAGAATCTGTTATATATAATCTTAAGATGGTAAAAGCGCCTAAATCTTTGCTAAGCTTCACTAAATTCTCCTTTGCAGTTATTATTCCATCTGGATGTATGTTTTTAATGATATATTCTAATCCCCAGGTATCTTTGGAAAATCCGTCTATTAAATCTATGGCAATATAAAGGCTTTTGCCTTTTTGTTTTATTCTATTAGCTATCTCCTTTAAATTGAAAATATTCCCAGTCAATAAAAATATTAATTCACAAGGAGAGTTTAGAACGTCTTCTAATTGGTCTAAGTCTTTTATTGCAGCTATAATTGGATTAGACATTATTCGATCATACAAATTTCTCAAAAAACCACCTCGGTATTTGAAGATTAAAAAAAGCAAAACTATTTTGTAAATATTCTATCATATTAATTTGGCTAGGTAAATATAGATGCATATTTTCTAATTTCTAATAGAAACTATTATATATAGCAAGAAGAAATGGAGGATAATAAATGTCTAAGGATAAAATATCAACCTTTCTAGCTAATTTAGCCATGCTACTTGCCTTAGAATCCTATACACCTGAAAAAACGGATGTGGAAGCTATAAAAGAGGAGGGTATCGAAATAAAAATCGACGAAGCTAAACCAGAAGAAATTCAGATAGATGTGCCCAATACATCTGGCAGGGTTAACAACCTCCCTTGGATTAATGATGAAAAATTCTTACAGGCTCAGAGACAAAACAATGCTAATGTATTGATGGCAGCTTTCTGTTCAGTCTTAGTAGATCCATTACCTGGAGAAGAATACAATGTAAAATTAGCATCAGAATCGGTGAAGGGGATAGTGATTCCTCCACAAGAGATATTTTCTCAGAATGAACAAATCGGACCCTATACCAAAGATAGAGGATATAAAATGGGAGCCTCCTTTGCAGGACCAAATATCGTTCAGTCGGAAGGTGGAGGGGTATGTAAAATTGCATCCACATTATATAACGTAGCAATACTAAGCGATTTAGAAATCATTGAAAGACATAATCATTCTATGCCTGTTAATTATGTCCCCTATGGTCAGGATGCTACGGTAGCATATGGAAGTAAGGATTTTAAATTTAAGAATAATAAGGATTTCCCTATATTAATATGGTCTGAGCTAGTAGGGCATAGACTATATATCGGGTTTTATGGTCAGAAAAAGCCCCCTAAGGTAGAATGGCATCACAATATTATAGATAAGGTTAAAGCTCCTGTTCATTATGAAGTCAACAAGTATTTGTCAGAAGGAGAGGAAAAGGTAATTCTTAAAGGAATAGACGGAGCTACTGTAGAATCCACGGTAATCATAAAATACGAAGATGGCACTACAGTAACTAAGAATCTGGGAATTAGTAGGTACCTCCCTTTACCCTATGTAATAGAAGTTAATAGATAGGGATAAGGGAGTGTCCTTCTAAGCTTTATTAAATATTGACTATCCTTGGGCCATCAAAGGTGTTGTTTTCAAACTGATATCTTTTAATGGCAGTTTCTACTATCTTTAATACTAAACCCTCATATCCCAAGTCGGTAGCTTCAGCCATCCTATATAAAGAGCTTTTGCCTTTCATAAGTCCAGGAAGTGAGTTTACTTCCAATACATGAGGAATGCCATCCTTTAGTATAATATCCACTCTAGCATAATCTCTTAAGCCTAAAGCTTTAAAAGCTTTTATCGCGGTGTTTTCCAAAAGTTTTTTTTCTTCATCGGTTAGTCTAGCTGGAATATGGTATATAGTCCTATCTTTTAAATAAGCCTTAACTTCGAAACTGTAGAATTTATTGAAATTCTCAGGAAGATTAGAAAGGTCTAATTCTTGAATGGGCAATACCATTAAATCTTCTCCATTCCCAATAATGCCTACAGAAAATTCTCTTCCTTCAATATACTTAGTCAACATAATAGGTGGGTTATATATTTCCAACTCTTCAGAAACCTTTTTAATTAGGCTATCCATGTCGAATACCAAGCTATCTTGATGAATCCCCCTACTGGAGCCTTCATCGTTAGGCTTTATCAGAATTGGAAACTTCATACTTAAGTTCTCAAGTTGATCAATATTGTAGATTGGAACGAAGTCGGGTATAGGTATATCATTTGCCTTGAAAATCTTTGATGAGTAAACTTTATTTATGGCAAGAGTATGACCTAGTATAGAAGAACCGGTGTAAGGTATACAGGCATATTCTAGAAGAGCGGGTAATTGGGCAAGTTTACTATCTCCTTTTATTCCATTACACAGATTAAAGACTAGGTCTACATTCTCAGCTTTCAGCTGGTTAATTATATTGTCATCGGCAATTAAGGAGATGCAATCATATTTACGAGAAAGGATTGAACTTAGTTCTTCTAAGGTTTTTCTCTTCTGTTCATCTTCCTTAAAACCTTCTTCCGATGGTATAAAATCCATTCTGGATTTATCTGTTACAATTGCAATTTTCAATAAACATTCCCCCTTTATCCCTATTTATAAGCAAATAAGCTAATTACGATCATATTGAGGATACATCAAAAACAAATGTAGTCAAGCTAAATTCTTTACAGAATAACCTAAAGTCTCTATACCCATTTCTAAAATATTCATATAACCTAATTTTACCAATGTTTAATTAACTTTCTTAGTATATTGGAAATATGATCATAGGATCAGCCTCTACATATTCACAGCCTTTCTAATAAAGCCTACAGTTCTTTCCAATATTGTAACTGTCCCAATATCCTTAAATCTAGTGTCGAAGGAATGTCCACCTTTTTTATGAACTAGAAAAATATGCTTAACTTTATTGTCTTTTAAAGCCTTAACAAACATTGAAGAGGAATTGAATGGTACCACATTATCCAACTTCCCATGGACTATTAAGCAGGGGACCATACTCGGACTTACCCAAGTAATGGGAGAATAGTAATCATAAATCGCTTTATTGTCAACAGGCCTTCCCTTTAAAGTTTGCATTGCTGCAAATTTTGCAAATATAGACTTGTTTTCAGAGGTGAATATGTGGTTTAAATTTGTAGGAGGGTAGTAGGCCACTACTCCCTTAATTCCTTCCATCTCTTTTTCATTCATTTTATTGGTATGATAAGTAGAATATAGTAAAGAAAGGTGACCTCCTGCAGACAATCCCATTAAAACTATTCTATCCTTATCAATAGAAAGCTGATTGTGATTTGCTTTCACATAGTTCAGTGCATCAGTATAATCGGACAATATATCCTCCATGGTATTTTTATATCCATATCTATAGTCGATACTTACAACAGCTAACCCTTTAGAAGCAAGAAATTTACACCAAGATACGTTATTAGGTTGGTTCCTAAAGCCTGAAATCCAACCGCCTCCATGACAGAAGAAGACTAACGGATTTTTATTGCCAGCCTTATAAGGGAGGTAAAGGTCTAATTTGAGTTCTTTATTAACAGTCTTTTTATAGACGAAAGTTTTAACTTCAAATTCCCTATCAACCTCTATGGGAACCTTAGACCTAAAAACTTTCAACAGGTATATAAATGAAGAGATTAAAAAATAATAAAAACCTAAGCTTATATCTTCTATAGAAAGAAGAAGAAAAATTAAGAACAAATATATCTTATTGACTACAAAATAAGATTTTCTTAAACTCTTTCTAATTTTGTCCATATTCAGCCACCAATTATTTTTCTAATGGATTTTCTATAACTTCCCTAGTAAGCAGTGCCCTTTTAATTTCTTTATCATTGACATTAAGCTTATGAAGCATGTATTTTGCTAAAAAATATGCAAAGGGTAGCCAGTTAACATGGCTTATAGGCAGCACCTTCCTATTAGAGCCATACATTTCATTATATAAAATTTTCCTAGACGGAATAGGTAAAGTGTGATCAAAATATGCATCTATAAAAGTAACTTTCTTCATATCCAACAAATGGGCATAGGATATGGGGTCGATTTTAAATAGAGGATGAATTTGTTTATTGGTTATAATTTCCTCAAAGGACATATTTTTAACCAATGAAAACTCTTTATCATATATATCATAGAGCTTTTCTCTATTATCTAAATAATAATCTGCTTTAAAGCCCTTTTGAAACATCTTTCTTACAAAATTAGTGGCAGGAGATTCGTGAAGTATCCTGGGTAAATGGCCGCCAGTGGTCATAAACAATAGGTGATTTATTCTAGAATCTATAGTACCTACAATTGTGGAAAGCATCCCACCTAAACAGTATCCAAGGAGTATATTATTGGCCTTCCAGACATTAGACTGTTCTAGTAAATCGATAGTAGTCAATGTGTCAACAACTCCATGTTCCCAAAACTGATACATTTTATCCATGTCGGGATATAAATAGCTTTTCCCGCTAACAGAATTATTTTCTACTCTAGTATAATTACCAGGAAGTATCAATATGGAGGTATTGACTCCTGCATTGGCCAAGTGGGGACCAAGCCACAACAAGAATTTAATATTTCTACTACCCAGTCCATGAAGGACTAAAGTAGAAGCTATAGCCTCTTTTTTTGGTTGGAAAAAATATAGCTCAACATTTTCCGTACCAGATGCATAGTTCTCATATAAAGTTTTATATCTAATATAACTACATCTGTAGTTTTTTCCCTTAAATATATATCCAGATACATAATTGATTTGCTTCTTTTGATAATTAAAGTTAATCTTCATACCTATCCCTTTCCTAAAAATGATAGTAGATTTATTATATCATATTAACTAAATCTTACTCATTGGATTATTCGAAACTTTATCTTTCCATTAAATACCCAATAATGTATAGAATCCATATGTGAACTGGATAAAATATATAGAAGAAATATTTTATTTTAGGTCCCCTTTTGCCATTATACATTAATATAAAAGGTAAAGCAAAGACCATCATCCACTGGGGATTTTCTGCGAATAAATAATCATAAGACAGTCCTTCTAATAGAAATAGGCTAGAAAGTAGTATATAGGAAAGGGACAATTTTACCTTATCTTCTTTAAAATAGTAGAATATTAAGACCATTGCTGTAACTATCAAAGATCCTTCAGCAAGGGCAGAAACAAGTATTATAAAGAAAATAGTAAGTTTACTTCTATTTTCCATTTCTAAATTCCTCAAAAGGGCTACTCCCAGTGCTAGGGATAGGAATATATTATTGGAAATAATTGTATCCCTTCGAAAAACAAGCCAAATAATTGAATTTCCAACGAACATAATTGCTGCTCCTATAAAAAGCCTCTTCATATAGGCCTTGGAATCCCTAGTATGTATATAGCCCTCAGTCAATAAAAATACGAATATAGGTGCTACAATCCTACCCAACCAGTGAAACCAATAAGGGGAGTCGGGTATAAAATAGGCAACATGGTCTAAAACCATGAAAATAGTCATTAGGCATTTCAGTGTAAAAGCATTAAATATTTTCAAACTCATTACATCCACCCCCAACGATAGTTCTAAAATACTCAAATTTATATCAAAATTATAGCATTAAATGTAACACTTTTTGGAGTGTTTTTATAAGTAATTTGTACAATCCTCATTTGACAAAAAAAGAAAAGCATTGTAATATCAACTTAGATAGTTGCTATTAAATTACTTATAAAGGGTTGTATTGTTCATTAGTAGCCTACCTATAAGGATTTGATCCAATGTATATAATATTATAATGCTAACTTTTGAAGCTAGATGGTTAGCTTTTTTTATTTTGCTGGTTTCATAAAGTCTAACATTTTAGAAATGGGGTTATAACAATGAGTAATATTATAAACTGTATCTCACATATAAAGGATTTTAATAGGGAGAAATATATTCAATTAAATTTAGGATTAGAAATACAGGATTTTGTTAATCCTAACCTATTAGAAATGGGTTGGGATGAAAGGGTAGATGAATATAAAAAAGCATTAGAAGGATTTCCTAATACTCTTTCATTACATGGTCCTTTTTTAGATTTAAAACCAGTTAGTCTAGACCCTAAAATAAAGGAAGCAAGTTATAATAGATATCTACAAGCTTTAAACATTGGAAAAAAATTAAATGTAGACTATATAATATTTCACAGTCAGATTAATCCCTGGATAAAGGAGCCTAAAATAGTGGAGATGACTAATAATTTGAATAGAGAATTTTGGAATAAAATTCTTGAAGAAGTAGAAGATTTTAATGGAACGGTACTCATAGAAAATGTATTTGAATTCGATCCTTTAATGATCAAAGAACTGGTGGACATCATTAACCTACCAAATGTGAAAATTTGCTTTGATATAGGTCATGCTTTACTTGAAAGTAAAGTTGAACTGGAAGATTGGATTAAGATATTGAACGATATGATTGAATACATTCATTTACATTGGAATAATGGGATTTATGATGAACACAATAGACCTACTAGGGAGAACATATTGTTGATAAAAGAGCTATTAAATAAATACAATTTAAATCCAAAAATAGCCTTAGAATACGGTATTTCTGATGTTGAAGATGAAATAAAAAGGTTAATTTAGAGGTGTTGAGAAAAAATTCAAATTATGATAGAATAATTTTGTCAAATTTATTTAGACTCTCTAATTAAAATAATTGATATAATGGTCTGGATTAGATGGAAAGGAATGAGATAGTATAAATGATTAAGAAAGTGCAGGCTTTGTTTAAAAAAACAGATAATCAAGGGCAATTAGCTTTAGACTTAGTAGAAGCAGGAGATGATTCCGATAGATATGGAAAAGGAGAACGGGTTACCAAGGCACTTCCACCTGGCATTAGCTCAAAAATGTTGTATAACGATATAGTAAAAATTGCATGGCCTTCCTTTGTGGAATTAACATTGACCCAGTTGGCATCTATGGTGGACTTAATGATGGTAGGAAGCTTAGGGCCTTGGGCTATTTCTGCTGTAGGATTAACTATGCAGCCTAAATTTTTAATGATGACAGCCTTTATGGCTATGAATGTAGGAGCAACAGCGTTAATAGCAAGGGCAAAAGGTCAGGATAATCCTGAGAGAGCCAATACCGTTTTGAATCAATCCATGTTTTTAACCTTTGTTCTATCCTTAGCAGCATCTATAGTAGGTTATGCTTTTTCAGAAGCTATGATTAAATTTATGGGAGCAGCTGATGCGCAAACTTTAGTGGGTGGAACTGCATATTTAAAAATACAGATGATTGGATTTGTCCCATTAGCACTGACAAGCACTGTAACTGCAGCATTACGCGGAATTGGGGATTCTAAAACAGCCATGGAATATAATCTTATTGCCAACTTAGTAAATGTAGTATTCAATTATCTATTGATATTTGGTAATTTTGGCTTTCCAAGACTTGAAGTGGCAGGAGCTTCCATAGCTACAATATTAGGGCAATTCGTTGCATTTATACTAGCTATAAGAAGGATTACCAGAAAAGGAGAGTACTTACATCTAAGTTATAAAGGGGGTTTTAAACCACAGAAAAAATATATGGTCAGTATTTTTAATATTGGTATTCCAGCTATGGTAGAACAGTTGGTCATGAGGGTAGGAATAATAATTTATTCAAAAACTGTTGCATCTCTTGGAACAATAGCTTTTGCAACTCATCAAGTATGTATGAATATTACTGCTCTATCCTTCATGAACGGACAAGCCTTCTCGGTATCTGCCACGTCTTTAATGGGTCAAAGTTTAGGTAAAAAAAGGCCAGATATGGCCCAGGCCTATAGTAGAAGAACTAAACGACTGGGAATGTATGTGTCCATATTTTTAGGAGTTGTATTTTTCTTATTCGGAGAACCTATTATATCTTTATATACAGACGATATTCAAGTAATTACCCAAGGTACTCAGATATTAAAAATAATAGCACTAATACAACCTTTCCAATCGTCCCAATTTATATTAGCAGGGGCTTTAAGGGGAGCTGGAGATACAAGAGCAACAGCAATAATTACATTTATAACGATATTATTGCTAAGACCAGGTCTTGCTATCTTTAGTATTAGAGCTCTAGGCTGGGGATTAATGGGAGCTTGGATAGCATTAGCTATTGATCAATTATTCCGTACCTTATTAATAGAAATGAGATTTAATTCAGGTAAATGGAAGGACATAAGGGTATAAAAAAGATTAGAAGGGTTTGTTTCAATATGGCAAACCCTCTCTTGTTACATCTGATAAATGCTCTTCAATTTTCTTTTCACTATAATCAACAATAGAAATATCCTTCTATATATGTTCGCTGTAATTAGACTTCCTCGTTTTCAACAAAATCTAATTTCTAACTACCTTAGTCTATAGATTCCCACTACTTATCCTGCCACTTGAATAGTTGCAGGATTTTTTGATCCTTAAATTAGTTCTAATCCAGCATATTTTACACAAGATTAACATAGATATAACTTACACCTTATTTAGATTTAACAAACACAATTTATAGTGTAATTGTAGGAAAAAAATAAGTATGGAGGGATATTATGTTTAAAAGATTCCTATCATCATTACTACTTATAGTTACAATAGTTGCTATTGTAATGGGAGGATCATTAATTTATTCAACTAATCCAAGTCCTGAATTAGTTGAAGCAGTATCCAATACATCTTCAGTAAATGAGGCGAGAAAAGTTGCAAAATACATATTTATGTTTATTGGAGATGGTATGGCAGCTGCCCAAGTAAACTCAGCTCAAATCTATGGCGGAAGTAATAAACCCAATAATATGAAGTTAGATGTGCTTAATTTTCAGAATTTCGAAGCAGTAGGATATCAAACTACCCATGATTCAACTTCCTTTGCACCAGATTCAGCTTCCACAGCGACAGCACTATCTTCGGGATATAAAACTTGGAGTGGTACTATAGGCTTAAAGCCAACAGGGGATATTTCAGGGAATGAAGTTGAAAATGTAGATTTAAAAGATATACCTAAAACAATAGCCGAGAAGCTTAAGGAAGAAAAAGGGATGAAGATAGGGATAATATCAACAGTTACCATGAACCATGCAACTCCTGCTGCCTATTATGCACATGTACCATCAAGGAATGATTACTATGAAATTGCAATGCAGATGGCTGATTCTAACTTTGATTTTTTTGGTGGTGGAACAATAAATAAACCAAAAGGTAATAACAATGATCAAAAAGATGCATATGAAGTTTTGAAAGAAAAGGGATATAAAATAGTAAATACAAAAGAAGATATATTGGCTTTAGATAATAAGCAAGGTAAAGTATATGCAGTTACACCAGTAGTCCAAGATTCTGGTTCTATGCCATATGCAATAGATAATAAAGAAGGAGACTTAACTCTTGCTGATTTTGTTAAAAAGGGTATAGATGTTCTTGATAATGAAAAAGGATTCTTCATGATGGTTGAATCAGGCAAAATCGACTGGGCAGGACATGCTAACGATGCCAAAACGAACATAATGGAAGTTTTAGCCTTTGAAGATGCAGTCCAAGTAGCCATTGATTTTGCTAAGAAGCATCCAGAAGAAACTTTAATAATTGTAACAGGAGACCATGAAACAGGTGGTATGAGCATAGGTCAAGCTACAACAGGATATGATGTAGCATTTGAGATACTGGAAAATCAAAAAATGTCCTATGTAGCATTTGATGAATTGCTTGATGAAATGATAAAGAAAAATCCTAAATTAAAATTTGAAGATGTAATGCCAATTATTACTGAAAATTTTGGTTTGAAGAATGAATACGAAGATGGGGAAGGCGATAATCCATACATGACATTGGAACTTTCAAACAGCGAAGTAGAAAGATTAAAGAGAGCATTTGATGATACCATGAAGGAAGAACTGCCAAAAGATGAAGAATCATATAGACTCTATGGAGGTTATAATCCATTATCAGTTACATTGACTCATATATTAAATAATAAAGCTGGCATAGGTTGGACTTCCTATGCTCACACGGGGATACCAGTTCCGGTATATGCAACAGGCGTAGGAGCTGAATTATTCAATGGTGCATATGATAATACAGAAATTTATCATAAGCTAGTTACTGCAACAGGACTAAAATAGCTTAATGAATAACAAGGCTGGAAATATTCCAGCCTTGTTTAATGAAAGGGTGTTATTTCTTGAAAGATATTTTGGGTAAAGTTAATAGGAAGGAAATAGGTTTTATTCTTTCCCTGTTAATTATTCTAACTATACTTGCGTTATTGCCAACTGGCTTTGATAAACAATTATACATAAATACGGAAGGGGTAAAGGCGAAAGTATTATCTGTTGATAACTCAAATGTAATTAATACAGGGCTATTTAAACATGGTGATCAAAGGGCTACAATCCAAATTGAAACGGGTTCCTATAGAGGGCAAGTAATAGATGCAAGCAATATGCTAAAAGGAAGCCTTGCGGAAGACAAGATTTTTGTAGAAGGCGATAAGGCATGGGTTCTTATTGGTTTTGATGAAGATGGGAATATTAATTTTGCAAATATGGTGGAACATTATAGATTAAATAAGGAAATTGTTCTTATAGGGTGCTTTGCTGTAATTATTGTACTTTTTTCAGGTTTTACAGGTACTAGAATATTATTATCGTTTGCATTTGCATTACTTAGTATATGGAAGATATTAATTCCATCAATGTTAAAAGGATTCAATCCCATTATTATATCATTGATAGTAGGAAATTCTTTAACTATTATAACCATTTTATTGGTTACAGGTTTTACAAGAAGGGCCTATGCAGCTATTATAAGTTCAATTTCCTGTTCTTTTGTCACTTGTATTTTAGCAATTATATTTGGTAACTACTTTAATATTCATGGTGCAGTTATGGATTGGTCAGAATCACTACTTTATTCAGGCTTTTTAAAGCTGAATTTAACAGCTATTTTTCAAGCAGGGATTTATCTCGCATGTTCTGGGGCAATATTAGACCTTGCTGTAGACATTTCATCGGCATTAGATGAAATTGTGAAGAACAACCCTAAAATAACTTTTAGAAATTTGATAGCATCAGGGATGAACATTGGAAAATCAGTAGTTGGGAGCCAGACTACAACTCTTTTATTTGCATACATGGGAAGCTATCTATCGATCATGATGGTTTACATGGCTCAAGGAACACCAATACTTAATATATTAAATTCTAAGACAATAGCAGCGGAGATACTTCACACTTTTGTTGGCTGTATAGGACTTGTACTGGTTTCCCCTTTGACATCAATAACTTGTGGATTATTATTTAAGATAGAGCAGTAAAAAACAGAAGCTCAGTGTTCTTTATGCAAATACCACTGAGCTTCTGTTTTAAATCTTAAAGAATTTAGCTCCTTTCAATAGAGCCTACTGCATTAGAGAAGGTCTTACAATTTCACCTTACTCACTATATACCAGCTTATATTCTCCTTCTTCTATAATGAATATCTTTTCGATTTCATCATCTACTATATCCATTATATTCTGATCGAATTTAAACTTAGCGCCAATGCCACAATTGGAACTCAACTGTCTGGGTACGGGCATAAGTTCACATTCGATATTATTAGCCTTACATTTTTTATTAAATTTAATTGCACCTGAATGGGTGAAAAAAACTGCTACGTATGAATTCATATTATTTCCTCGCTATTATTAAAATATCTTCATCTTCCTCTTTGTAGTTTATATTATAACCTAAGTTTTTTAAAAATCTAGTCACATTATTTTTTGCAGTATTGTTATCCACTAAAATTTCTAATCCTTCAGGGTGTTTTTCTATGGCATTTTTAGTCATCAATACTGGTTGAGGACAAGACATGCCTCTTGTATCAATTCTTTCCACTATATTCATCTCCTTTCAACTAATTACTGCTAGATTTACCTAATGCCTTCTTACCAGCTAATGTCTCTGAATTTAATATGGAGATTACTAAAATTATGGCTAACAATATAAAGACTGATATTTTTCCATAGTCTGAAGCACCAGCAGTGCTAGAAGCTAATCCAAAATTATGAGCAACTGCTGCACCTACTAGATATCCCATTACCGTTACGGCGGAATCTCCATTTCCTTCTCCAGCAAGAATTAGCTGTCTTAGAGGACAACCCCCTAAGAGTACAGAACCCCATCCAGCTAGAACCATTCCTAAGAAATTCCATACCCCATCGGTATGAGCTACTGGCTGTTCGGCAAAACCCAAGTTAAAATAACCAAATATTAGGTTTCCAATTAAAGCAAAGACAAATATAGCTAAGAAACCAGAGATTAGGTAGCCATCCCTAAACAATATCATGTCTCTAATGCCACCTACCATGCAAAGCCTTGTCCTTTGAGCTAATACTCCTACTATCAATCCAGCAATTAAAGAAATCCAAACTGGGGCGTGCATAGACCCTGGACCTTCTTCACTAAAAAATAACATGCTAAAACCTGATATAAGTAAAACAAATAGGCCTAGGTTTACAATTGGGAAAAGATATCCTTCAAAATCAGGTAAAGTATAATTCCTTTTTAAACTGAATCCTTTGTTTAAGAAGAAAACTCCAATATAAATACCCACTGCAAAGCCTACAATACCTAAAATGGCATTTAAATCGCCACCTGCTAACCTTAATACCATTCTCAAAGGACAACCTAAAAAGACTAGAGCTCCTATCATTACTACAATTC